>CAYTRL010000040.1:0-22559 GCA_964439795.1 uncultured Thermodesulfobacteriota bacterium | reverse complement strand
AGGCGGGGTACTTTCTACTCAGCAAAGGCGGGGTATTCTTGCTCAGCACTGAAGACTTGATTGTCATTCCAGTGCTCTTCCTGAACTGGGGGAGGAAATCCTGAAAGCAAGGAACTGTTTCGCCCGGTTTGGGTCGCAAACTCTGTATTCCATTTCATTACTCTAGACACCCTGTCTTTTCTTCCCAGAGTATTGGCACAGCACAGAAAAGAGGCATTGTAGATCCAAGATAACGTTCTCATTTTGCTAAATGGCAGGAGAAAACAAAATGAAAAAACCTCAAAGACCTTTATTCATCTTCTATGTCGTATTCTCGATTGTCGCTTTCGTTTGTTCCAGTAGCTGTTATTCCAAGAAGCCGTATGTTCATAATGGAACCGACTCCGAGATCGAACTCGTTTCTTCCGAATATCACGATTTTTCCTATGTCAAAGTGAAAATCGAAGACAACCAGCTTGTTGTATATGGCAGGCTTAAGCACTATGACCCTTCCAGCGGATTGGAGGCACACGTTGACTTTTTTGCCATAAACTCAGCGGGGGACGTTGTGTCCCACAAGCAACTAATTGTTCAAGACAGGGGAACAAGACGAAAAGGATGGCGAGGGGCTCATTTCCGAGAAAAGTTCGATGCAGATCTACCATCTATTCATAGAATTAAACTCGTTCTACACGATCCCCAATACGTGATTGAACACCACGAAGAACCCAACCTCCATCATTAGATAGGGTGCATTTTCAATGAAGAGATGGGCAAGATGGAATCATTCATACAATTGAACGAAGGTGATCCGGGGTTTGGCACCAGTGACGCGACTAGAGCTGCGGGTTCCCGACTCCACATGTCGTTGACCAATATCAGGGACGGCTTCCCATCGACGCCCTGCTCTACCTGGAATACATCCGGGATGCGGATTTCTGAGCGCCCAATGTGCTTGAGGGAAAGATCATTTCGGCCATGGATTTTGGCCCGGTCAACCTGGCCTACAACCAGATCGTCAAGCAGGAACTGGAGAGCGGGGGAGAGACAGAAGTGGAGTACGCTGCGGGCACGAGCTACAACCTTCATCGGGTGGTCAAGCTCGGTATTGAATCCAAGGGAAACTTCACCGAAGGAAAATGCTCCATCGGCCCCACCGTGGCAATCAACACAGGAAGGCTCTGGTTCAACCTGGGCCCCCTGGCTGGCCTGACCTCCGAAAGCGCTGACGTCATGGCAAGGCTCATCGTGGGACTCTCGTTCTGAGTGGTAGCAATTGAATCAGATTACCTTTTAATGTTTCACCCAACGTATACGGTGGCCAGGAATTGGAGGTTTCTATCAAGAATTTGAAAAACAGGGACCGAGAATAATTTAAGATCTCTCCTACATATCTCTACCGGACCTTGCAAAGAAATCGCACTCTCAAAAACTGAATATTCCTGCCATACCTTCGGAGTAAATTACCGCCAGAAAACCGAGTATCTCCAGATGACCTTCTGAAATAATGAGGAAAGACTTTGGTCGGCTTGGAGATTTTCCACTTGCCATGAAGAGATATTCGGTGGCAAGAGAAGGTGTATCCAGTGGTGGGCCTGACTCGGACCTGAGGGAGGTTAAGGACCAGGGACTGACGGGCTCACCGTGGAGATCACCGCGGCCGGAAAGCACAACCTGCTCATGGCATGTCCCCCCGAAAGCAGAAACCCACCCTCCGTTTTGTTCCTGATTGAAAGGCAGCAAGGGATCTGTTGCCGGCTATCCTCTACGGCTGCCACACTCCATGTTTCTCTCATTGACACAAAATTACGCTGTATGCTATCGTCCCGTTTTCCCAGACATACGTTCCGCCATGATCCGCACTCCACTGCATTCAAACCTGTTCCAGGGAAAGGAGAATGAAAGATGAGTAGATCGGCCCTTGTTTTTCCAGTGGTTCTGCTGGCGACCCTGTTTGCGGGCGAGGCGTACGGACAGTGCATCGACCTCGACCCCTACGTAAACATGACAACGGGAAGGACCCTCCTGTATATGGATTTCGACACGGATGGGTCCGGAGGGCTGATCCCGGATCCGGATGATCTTCACGTTGAGACGGTTGTGGATATTGACATTCCATCCGGCTTGAAGGGGGAGGTGACCATTCCCCTGCCGAGCGGCATACCAGATCATATTACCCTGTGGCAGCTCCTCGCCGACGGGCACCATTATTTCGGAGGCTCTGATCTCCCCTCCTCCGGGGTGACCATAGCGTATCCGCCGCCCGGGCCCATTGACGGGTGTATGGATGTAGGCGAAACCGTTGTGATGGACTACTGGGAAATCATCGGGGGGGTCCCTGACCACCAGAGACGGGTCGAATACACTTTGGTGGCGACAGGACTTTCTTTCGATACGCCCGCGGGCTCGTTCGATGATTGTGCTTTGATCATGATGGATCATTATGAGAATGAAGTGTTTAGAGGCAGAGATTACTGGGTACTGGCTCTCGGTGTCGGGCAGATCATCTCCATGTCACATGAATGGCAGTCCGGCGTGGGCCTGGTCCCGGAGGACATGGATCTTTGCATTGGGATTTTCTGAGACTTCAGTTCCCCGCCGGACGGATGATTATGGTGTGGCCACCGGGGTCCGGATCGGTCCAGATCCGGGTGGGCAGGCCGGCATCCAGAAGTGCTTCTGAACTGTGGATCCCGGATCAAGTCCGGGATGACAGAGAAGCTAAAATGCTTCGTTTATAGACACCCTCGTTCGCCGGGATGACAACATATCAGACTTCTTCAAAGGCCTGTAAAGCGGACAGAAGTGTATTTCAGGACTCCTTTTTCTTCTTGTCCGCCAGGTACCCGGTAAAGCCCCGGATGCTGTTCATGAGGAAACCCTCCTCCCTCTGCGTAACGTCGGGGGAAAGTCCGTGAAAGGCCTGGAGCAGGGGGTCCTCGGCCAGAAGCCGGCGAAAGGCCGCCTGGAGTACGTCCTCATTCGGGGTCTCCGCCATCACCGAGGTGATGATCTCCCGCCAACGTCCCAGCTGATGTTTCTGGGTCTTCAGGAGATGGGGCGTGTCCCGGGTCGCACCGAAGTGGCCGTAGCAGAGGATCTCATGCGGCGTTGCCAGGAGCCGGTCCAGGCTCTCCATGGTGATCTCGTAGATGAAGCGCGGCGGCGTGGCGGGCCGCAGATACAGCCCCCCTTCATCCGTGTCCGGACGGATCCCGCCCGCCTCTCCGGCGAAAAGGATCGAGTCGTAGAGGTAGCTCACGTGGTGCTGGGCGTGTCCCGGGGTGAGGATGGACCGGATGCCGTGTTCGGAGAAGCCTTCAACATCCATCAGGAGCTTCTCCGGCACGGGCCGGATCGGGCCGTAAGCCCGTGCCGTGTCTCCCAGTGTTTTCAGACTTCCCTCCCAGAGCCTGGCCGGGTCCGCCATGTGCTTGATCCCGGATGCATGCAGAACCACCGGCGTATCCGGGTACCGGTCCAGCAGGTCTCCCGTGCCTCCGGCGTGATCGATGTGGATGTGCGTGAGCAGGATACAGTCCAGGCTCTTCACGGAAAGCGCTTCCAGTCCCCGGACCAGATCGGGAACCGTGGCGGCGGGACCCGGGTCCACGAGGAAGGTGACATTCTCCCCCTGGAAAAGCCACGCCGAGACAAACGATTGGAACCCGGTAATCTCCTGGTCCAGGGGCAGGAGATACAGGCCCGGGGCTGCTTCGGTAATCTTCATCGGTACATTTCCTCCTTTGATCCCCGGGTTCCAGGGACATGCCGCTCCTTGTGCGGACTCGGTACCCGGTACGAAAATCATAAGACCGCGCCCTTTCCCGGTCAAGGAACGAAGCAATGATATAGCCGGGGGATATAGCCGGGGTCAGGTCTTCATTTTACATTTTTCTCGGGGATGCCAAGCAGGACAACTTGTTCGAATAGATGAAAAATGTAAAATGAAGACCTGACCCCCCATACCCGGTTCAAGGGCGGGCGCTGTCGTTTGAAAGGGAAACCACAAAGGAGCAGACCATGAAATATCTCGAACTGGGCTCTTCCGGGATCCGGATTTCCAAGGTGATCATGGGAACCTGGCAGACGGGCAAGGCCATGTGGGTTGGGATCGATGACGGTGAGAGCTCCCGGGCGATCCGGGCCGCTTTCGATGCGGGCATCAACACCTTTGACACGGCCGAGTACTACGGCAACGGGCACTCGGAAAGGATCATCGGGGAGGCCCTGGCCGACATCCGGGACCAGGTGGTCTATGCCACCAAGGTGTTTTCCAACCACCTCAAGTACAAGCAGGTGCTGAACGCATGTCACAAGTCCCTCAGGAACCTGAAGACCGATGTCATCGACCTGTACCAGATCCACTGGCCGGCCGGTTCGTTCGGGTCCAAGAAGGTTCCCATCGAGGAAACCATGGGCGCCCTGAACGACCTGAAGGACCAGGGGAAGATCCGGGCCATCGGCGTGTCCAACTTCTCCCGCGCCCAAATGGAGGAGGCCCTGCAGTACGGAGCCGTGGAGAGCCTGCAGCCCCCCTACTCCCTGTTCTGGCGGCAGGTGGAACGCGACGCCATGCCCTTCTGCGTGGAGAAAGGCATCGCCGTGCTTGCCTATTCCTCCATGGCCCAGGGGATCCTCACGGGCAAGTTCGGCCCGGACCACACCTTTGAAAAGGGGGACCACCGGGTTGACCACCGGCTGTTCCAGCCGGAAAACTACGCCCGCGTGCAGGAGGCTCTGGCCCGGTTGCGGCCCATCGCGGAGGGAAAGGGGGCCACCCTGGGCCAGCTGGCCCTGGCCTGGATCACGGCGCAACCCAATTCTTGCGCCATCGCCGGGGCGCGTAACGAGGAGCAGATCCGGCAGAGCGCCGCGGCGGCCGAACTCTCCCTGTCCCCCGGGGACCTGGAGGAGATAGACGCCATCGGGCGCACCGTCACCGATCCCCTGGACGACGACCCGGTCCAGTGGGCCTGATAACGGGTACCCGCTTCAGGGGAGAACCCGGAGGAAAGCGGCCATGAACCGTTCTGCGAACAGGGCATCCCGGAGAACCGCGATCATAGCCCTATGCGCTGCCGGTTTCCTGTTCCTGTCCGGCGGGGAAGGCCACAGCCGCCCCGGGGACCCCGTGGCCGTTGTGTTCAAGAGCACGGACGGGGTGCCGCTCCAGGGAAAACTTTTCGGTACGGGCTCCACGGGTGTGATCCTCGCCCACATGTTTCCGGCGGACCAGACGAGCTGGGTCCCCCTGGCCCTCGCACTGGCCCAAAAAGGGTACCGGGTCCTGACCTTTGACTTTCGCGGGTACGGGGAATCGGGCGGAAAAAAAGTGGTGGCCGAGATCGACCGGGACCTGGAGGGTGCGTACCGGTTCCTGGAGCCCCGCGTAACGAGGATTTTCCTCATCGGCGCCAGCATGGGGGCCACAGCCTCCATGATCGTGGCCTCCCGGCTGCCTGTGGCGGGCGTGGTGTGTCTTTCCGGGCCGGTGGCCTTCCGGGGCCTGGATGCGGAACAGGCCGCCGGTAAGGGAAAGGCCCCGGTTCTCTTTATCGCATCCGAGGGGGATGTCAACGCCGTCATGGCCGCCCGCTGGATGAAACACGTGGGAAGGGAGGACCAATCGCCCCGAAGGATCCTCATTTTCCCCGGCTCGGATCACGGCACCCGGATGCTCCGCGGCACCCAGGGAAAGAAGGTGGAGGCCGTGATCTTCCAGTTCCTGGAAGACCACCGGGAGACCGGTACGATCCAGTCTTCTTCCCGTTCATTCCCACAAGTTGTATTTTCGAATTTTATGCTTTACGGTGAGGGCGAAAGGAGACCACCGGAATGAAATTATCCCATACAAGCAGGACGATCTCCCTCTGCATCGGCATGGTCATGCTCGTGGCTGCGGCCGGATGCGGAGACGACGATGACAACACCATCGATCTCAACCTGTTTCCAGACCCCAACCTCCGCATCATCGTCAGCGAGGCGCTGGGCAAGCCTTTGGACCAGGACACCCCCTGGGATCTCCAGGAAGTTCTGTCCCTGGCCGCCACCGATATGAGTATCCTGGACATTTCCGGGCTCGAATATTGTACCAACCTGTATGAAATCTACCTGTCCCGGAACCGGATATCCGGGCTGGGACCGCTGGCCGGCCTCAAGAGCCTCACCTGGCTCTCCCTGGACAAGAACGACGTGGCGGATCTCACTCCCCTGTCCGGCCTGGAGAGCCTCGCTTATCTCCTCCTCAACAATAACCGGATCTCCGGCCTGCAACCTCTGGCCGGCCTCGAGACCCTGATCTCCCTGCACCTGGCCGACAACCTGGTCACGGACATCGGTCCCCTGTCCGGCCTGGTGAACATGGAACAGCTGTTCCTCAACGACAACCAGGTGTCCGTCATCAGCGTCCTTCAGCACATGACAAAGCTGACCCTGCTCAACCTGACCAACAACCAGGTGTCGGATATCCTGCCGCTTAAGGAAAACAAAGGTCTGGGGACCGGCGCTGTCATCTATCTGCAGGGGAACCCCCTGAACGACGATTCCTGCAAAAAATACATTCCGGCGCTCGAGGAGCAGGGTGTGACGGTGCAGAGCGACTGCCCGTGACAGGAAGGGTTGTTCTCAATCCGACCCGGCGCAGGCCGTGGCGCGCAGGGCTTCCATGAATCCGGTGATGGTTCGTTTCAGGGACATCTTCTGCAGCCACTGCGGAACGTAAAACCCGGGGTCGGATTGCAGGGTGTACACGGCCAGGGTTTTTCCCTCGCCGAACGGCTCCAGCTCCCACCGGGCTTCCAGCGATTTCACCGAACCCTCCACCATGCTCATGGTCTTCTGGAAGTGGTCGTCGTCGTGGACACAGCGGAGCAGGTACCAGGCGTCCTCCACCACCGGCACATGGTCTTTTTGGAAAAAATAGACCACGTTCCCGTCCACCCGTTCCACCCGGCCTTCCACGATCCCCGGCATGATGTTCTGGAGGTTGTCATAATCGTTGATGACAGCCCAGACACGGACACGGGAACAGCCCACCACCCCCCGGGCCTGGAACACGGGCAGGCCGCCCTTTTCCGGGGCCTCCATGCTGAACAGGATCTCCCCCTTGCGAAGCTTCCCTTCGTCCCGCTTGCCCGCCTGGACACAGAAACAGAGAAAAACCAGGGTCAGAAAAGCAACCAGGACCGGGACGGCCTTCTTGGAAACCATCATGGATCCTCCCTTTCATACACCATGGGGATTTGATTTAGGACATACCGATAGAGTCCAAAGTGCATTCCTGGAGATGGATCGGCAAAAACGGGAAAGAGATTAATCTTTTTCGGGCATGGAGCCGGAGTGCCGGGCTCAAGGGCTCTCCTGCCCCGGGAGGAGAAAGCGAAGCTGCATGAGCATGGCCGCGACCCGGGTTCCATCGGCCCGATCCAGGAAGGCTTCGTACCAGAAGTACTCCGTACGGGGGGAATTCCCGCGGGCCACCACACGGCCGCCCGCCCGGTACGTGGCCCCCACGAGCACGGGCCCGTTCAGATGCCGGATCTCGATGGCACCGAACAGGGGCACGGCCCTGATCCCGCGCCTCTGCTTCGCGTAGGTTTCGGCGGGCTTGTACATCCGGTCTACACACAGGGCCGGCGAAACCACGGCAGGGCCCCAGGGGGAGGGGGCGTCCCACCAGTCCAGAGGCGCCTCCTGCAGGTGCACTCTTCGCCGCATGTCCTCACCGGTGACCCGGATCTCCATTTCCGGAAAGCGGTCCCCCTCCTCCACGTCCATCAGCAGCCGGTAGTCCCCCGCGCTGTAGCGCCTCCGTTCCCTGGAACCCAGGGCCGTGGGCTCACCGGGTTCCCCCACGGCAAGGGTGCCTTCTCCAATGCGCTTTCCGTCCGGCCTCTGGATCCAGGCCTCTGTCTGGAGCGCTTTGGGGTCGCCCCCGCCCTGTTCAGCGACCACCGCCTGCACCGGTTCAAGGTGTGTCGTGGGCGCCCGGAAGTAAATGGAAAGCGATCCCTGCTCGAACCACCGGTCTCCGAAAGCCTCCCGTACAAGAAGGGGAAAAAGCTCCAGGTGGTTGGTCCCCGCCACCAGGCCCCCGCGGAACCCGGCTTCCTGTGCGACGCGGTCGTCATGGATCCCGTCCTTCTCGTCCAGGGCATCGTTGGCCACCCGGCACACGGGACCGACCCAGCGGTTTCCTTTTTTTTCAACCCGCTTCCCCATGAAACCCGTTCCTCCTGCTCAACATGTGTCACATAGACTCGAAGGACCGATCTCCACGAGGCAGAACGGCGTTCATCAGGCGATGCGATTTCAGTGGGCGGAGCCCGTCCTCACGTTCCCGGAAGTACCGGTCAAAGGCCTCCTCCGGCCCGAAATCCAGCACCGGGTCGAACCCCATCCGTTCCAGATGGGAAGCCAGGGAATCCGGCTCGAACAGGCTGAGCCAATGTTCACCGCACCGGGCTGCGTTTTCTCTGGCAAGCCTGTACGGCCTGCCGTCCTCTTCTGAAAGCATCGAATCCGGCACACAGTACTGGAAAACAATCTGACTGCCCGGGGCCTGTGTTTCAGCGATCTGCCGCAGGGTGCCGAACACGGCGTCCCGGGTCAGGTACTGGGTGACCCCCAGCCATGAGAAGAAAGCGGGCTTATCGAACCGAAACCCTGCCGAGGCCAGCGCTTCGGTGAACCGCTGTTTTTCGAAATCAACGGGAACATACGTCAAGTTGCCCGGAGAATCGAGTTTCAACTCCTCGAGACGGTCGCGCTTCCACTGTTGCGTCCAGGGGTGATCCACCTCGAATACCCGGAGAACATCGGAAAAATCAGGACGGCGAAGGGCAAAGAAGTCCAGCCCGGCGCCCAGGAGTACATATTGCACGACATCCCGCCGGACAGCCTCCTCCAGCCGGTCTTCGGCGTAGCGGTTTCGCAGCACGACAAAGGCGCGCACGGAATTCAGCTCATCCGTCCGGAAGCTTTCCGGATCGTCCAGGAGAAGTCCCTCCCAGGATTCGCCCAGAAACCTGAGGGCGAACCGGTCTTCCAGGATCTTGGGTTCACCGTCCAACAGGACGTGTGCGGCCCGCATCAGCGTTGCCAGCCTGGCCGTTTCCGAAGGTTTCCCGTTTTCCATCTTTCCTCGTCTCCCGCGGACCACAATCCGCTTGCAATCCGACAATGAAACCCATTAAAGTCTTTGCGTGGCGCATCGATGTTCGTCGAAAGGATCCAAGCCAAAGGAGGCCTGTTCATGAAGAGAACCGCACTCGGCCTTTCTCCCTGGATACTCGCTGCCCTCCTGCTTGTCCATTGTGCTCCCCTGGACAAACAGGCCGAAAACGCTCCGGTCTGGCAGGACCTGGACGATTTCATCAAAGTGGTTCGAGACACGGGCCCGCAGAAGGCGCTGCAGCAGCCCAGGACGTTCAGCCTGGAGCAGATGGAACGGATCCTCTTCTCGCTCTTCTTTTCCCGATACCAATACTTTCGCTGGGACACTCCCGGCCAAGTCTTCAAGGCGGAGGACGCCATTCGGCTGGCCCCTTACTTTCGGAAGGCGTTTCAAGAAACCGGTCACGATGAATGGGTCGTCTTCTACCTGACCAACAAGAAGGAGAAGTTCCGGGGGCTCATCGGACGGCTCCGCCTGACCCGCGGCAGCGCCTTTATCCGGGACAACAGGATTCATTTCCGCTTTTCCGACGTCGAGCGCATCATCATGGACGATTACAACGATTTTGATGAGTTGGCGCCCTACAGGCCGCCGGTCGCATGGAAGATCGTGCCCGCGGACGGCCAGGGGTACGGAGGGAACGCGCAGGACAAAGAAGTTCAGGACCTTCATTGGATCTGGATCGACCTGGACCGCCTGGCCGCCTTCCCGGTTCCCGAGCTACCGGAGACGCAAGCCGCCGAGGCCGATAAGCAGAAACGGGAACTCCTGATAGAAGAAGATGATGCCATGACCGATGCCATCATGGAAGTGCCCGCCTCACAGATGGATCCCGGGGCGGTTCAGGAACGGCTGAGACACCTCAAACAGCTTCTGGATCAGGGGCTGATTACTCAGCAGGACTATGACAACAAGAAGAACGAGATCCTGAAAGACCTCTGACAGTCCCGGCCGGGGATCATTCATGCGGCAGGACGGTCCCCTCCGGGCACCGGTCACCGGCATAGACGGCCTGGTCCGCAGAACTGGGCAGCCCGCAGGGGATCTCGAGACTCTCTACGCTGAACTTCCCGCTGATCGTGCCCCCGCTGGGAATAGAGCTCCCCTCATAGCGCCCTCCCTTGACGCAGACCAGCGGTTTCACCTCGATATCCATTACCTCCCCTTCCGGGGTGGAGAACAGGGTGCCGTCTTCGTTAAGGACCCCCCGGGTGTGCGAGGACCATCCGATCCCCCGGCCCACATCCGAACTGGGCTGGGCCGACCAGCCGAAACAGATCGGCTCCCCGTTTTGTTCCTCAGGCGCGTCCGCATCCACGTGCCAGATGTCGAAATACCCGTCCTCGTCCGGTTCCCCGAACTCCACGAACCAGGTCCGGAGCTTTTCAGAAAAACTGTCCAGCGGGCCGCCGCCGGTGAGGGTCATGTAAACACCCGGCCGAAACTCCAGTATCAGGCTTGCCGTCACTGTGAATTCGTAGCTGAAAGCCGGAAAGTCGATGCTCAGGATGTACCGGGCCTGGTCCACGAGTTCCTGTTCGGGAGAAAAGGTCACCTCTGTGACACAGCCTTCCTCGGTAGGGGTTCCCGGGGTGACCTGGAGGGGAACTTCGCTTCGGTCATCCTCCTTGATCAGGATCATCGAGAGCCCATCCGAAAAAAGGCAGTGGGAAAACGTGACCTTTGTGGACGACACCGTGGATATGTTTTCCGGGACCAGCGCCTCCACCGGGTCGTATTCCTGGGACGGATCGCCGTAGTAGGACCTGGCACACGAAAAAAAGGCCGAGCAACAGACAACGAGTGTCAACCCAAGGATCAGCGAGGGGATCTTCTGCCGCCGCATGCCGAGCCCTCCATGATTCGATCAGGCAACCTTTGTGGAACAAGACGCCGAAAAAAGAAAAACCCCTTTATGAACAAATATTCTAACAGATCCTTTGCACATGCAAAACAGGAAAGATCCGGAGGGGAGCTAGAAAAGGAACGTGAAGCGGGCCTCCAGCATGTAAGCGTTCTCAGCCCGCCCCTGTTTGTCGTAGAGAGCGTTCCCCGAAATCAGGTACCCGCCTTCGAAATCAAAGACAAACCGGTCCCAGAGAATGTATTCCAGCCGGAAGGGAAACTCCACGCCGTAGAACCGGCCGGGCGGTCCCCCGTTGTAGTTCTGTATGGGGTTTCCGGCATGGGTGCGCATGACCACGGGGTCGACCACGTCCTTGTCCGCCCAGGCGACCAGGACACCCGCCCGCAGGTACAGGTCTTCGGAAAAGGCGTACGTCACCTTGGGAAACAGGGCGATGCCGTTGGAAAAGGCCCCGTTTGTCGCCACCCGGGTGGAGGGGTTGGAAGGGGGTTGTCTTCCCAGGGCCGCGTACGAGTTCAGGACGTTCCATGTGCCCGCAGCGGCGGACTGGGCCCGTTGAAAGGCGATGATATGCTTGAACAGGAGAAGACCCACATTGGTGTCCTCGGCGAACATGAACTCCGAGGCGGGATTGGCGCGGGGATCATCATCCCCGGATGCATAGTCGATCTCCAGGGCGAACTCCCAATTTCCGAGCCGGTAGCGGACGTTGGCCTGGGCTCCCCAGGCTTGCACATCCATCGTTGGGTCATAATAGAATCCCGGTGAAATGATGTTGATCGTGCCGGGAACCTCCTCGTTGCTTCCCAGAATCCCGGCAAATTCCAGATCCACATGAACCGGCCCCAGGTCCAGGGTGGTGCCGCCGGTGAGGACGTACAGCTTGATACCGAAGGTTTCCACCACTTCTTCCTCGATCTCACGGACGACACCGTCCACGATGACCGTGCGGGTCTCCATGGACCGGTAGTTCACCCCGCCCCAGCGATAGCTGCCGGTGAACCGCAGTTCCAGGTCCTCCCCGCTGATCCCGAACAGGCGGAACCGGGGTTTCCTGTAGAAACAGGCAACGGTGGCCGACTGTACGTTGGTACCATCATCGGCGATGCTGTTGTAGGAGTTGAAATCATAGGCAAACACCGCGATCAATCCCCGGAAGATGGAAGGGTCCGCCGCGCTTGTGTCGAACCCGGACCGTATCACTCTGGCGATTTCCAGCGGTTTCGTGCCGATAAGAAT
Organism: uncultured Thermodesulfobacteriota bacterium; assembly: GCA_964439795.1. Classification (GTDB taxonomy): domain Bacteria; phylum Desulfobacterota; class DSWW01; order DSWW01; family DSWW01; genus CAYTRL01. The sequence continues at coordinate 10,296 of CAYTRL010000040.1, read as the reverse complement.
GCGATCCGCCGTATCCCCATAGCTGGATACGCCGAATTCGTTGGTCAGCCCGTCCCCGTCATTCAACAGGATGCTCCGGCCGATGGTGGCCGGCTGGCGCCCGACCCGAAGCTGGCCGAAGGGCAGCATCACCTCACCCCAGAGGCGATCCACGGTTATCGGTTCCGCCTGGAGGAGAACGGGACCGTAGCTTTTCGGGGACAGGGGGTTTCCGTTGGGATAGGTGAGACCGATCCCCACCCTCCCGTCGTTCGGTACGAGCGCGGACGTCTTGATGCCTTCGTTGGGAAGAAGAGGAAGCCCCTCTTCGCTGACGGCGAGGTCGCCCCAGACACCGTTGTCGCCCAGCACGACACCGTCTAGGATGCTGAGCTGGCTCTTGATGGCGACCAGGTCCCTGTAGGCCACGCCCACATTCGTGCGCAGCCGCATGCTGCCATACCCCAGGGAATACGGCCTCCCGCCGCTGACCTGGATCGGGTCCACGTTGAAAACCCGCATGCGGTACTCACCGCTCAGGTTCACCGTGTAGTCGTCCTTGACGGATACCACTTGAAAACCCGGACAGGGGGTGGGAGAGAAAAACGGGATGACCAGCAGCAGGAAAACCGGTCCGAACAGGGAGAGGGAGCGGGCGCTTCGACGGGCTTGCATCAATGCTTTCCCTCCTGTGATCCCATCTTCTTCATGGATGGAGGCGGGAACTTCAAAAGAACGCCATGGGCTGCGTCCCTGGAAAACCAGATGCCGTGTCGCGGTAAAGCCCTCTTGTCTCGAGCAATATAGTTGAGCGGAAACAACGCGTCAATAAAGAAAATAAAAGCGGGATCCGCTACGGGAGCACGCCGATCATGGTGTGTGCACGGACATCAGCAGTGTGGAGGTGCAGACGGTGACGGTGGGGATCTGTCCACCGGTGATCGCGTCGGCCCCGCGGATCCCGGGGGATATCAATCCTTGGATCGTTTGCCCTTGACCTTCTCCAGGTCGATCCGGACCACGGCGGTGTGCTTCAGGATTTCGTCCGGAAACTCATGGGACCCGCCCCCGCCCGCATATTGCTCCATGAGCACGGCCAGAGCCGCCCTTTTTTCCTCGAAGCCCTCGAGGATCTCCGCCCTGCCCTCGGCGATCACGCTCCGGTACCGGATGCTCCAGCCGCACGCCTCCTCGGCCTCAACGACCCGGTCCACGATGTCGAACTCCAGACACACCCGGCTGTTCCGCCGGAGGAGTTCCATCTTGCGGCCTTTTTTCGCGCTGTGGAAAAACAGATGCCTCCCGTCGTACCCGAAGCTCAGGGGGACCACATAGGGGATGTCCCCGTCCACCATGCCCAGCCGGCAAACCCGGCTCTCCCGGATGACGGCGTCCACGAGCTGTCTGTCCCGGATCTCCTTTTCAGATTTTCTCATGATTCCTTTTCCCCTTTCGTTGCGTAAGCATGGAAGGCCCGGACAGCCATGCATGGGCACAAAGATAGAAAACCGTCATCAGTAAGAGGGGGATTGCGGCCCCCATACCCGCGGCGGGGCCATGGCCGCCCGGATGGCTGCACGCTCCGCACCCCACGCCGGATCCCGTGGAAACCGGATCGCCGGCGGCGGGCGAAGGGGAACCGTACAGGGCCATGGCGGTGGTGTAAACCATGGAGGCGATGGGGATCTGGGGCTGAGCGGCATGGGCCTCGAATTCCAGGGTTCCGTCTCCGTCCAGATCCGCGGTCACATAGGCCTCCCCGAAATGGAGCGTTCCTTTCGTGGCGACTTCGTGTACGAAAATCGTGAGCGCCTCCTCGATCGATTCCCTCGCCCATTCGTCCAGCGCCCCCGCCTGTTCGGACATCATCCACAGGGAGAGGGGTTCGTAACCTCCCCCCGGTGTTTCCTTGTGGAGGTTTTCCAGCGCCCATCCCAGGGTGGCGCGGGCCTGGTCCCGCATGCGGGCGTCGTCCAGGGGCAGCAGGGGGTAGGGCCAGAAGAGGTAACACCCCAGGGGCCCTTCAACGAAAAGCCGTTTCCCCTCATCCCAGAACTGCTCGATGATTGCCTGACGGAGTTCCTCGCTCCGAGCCTGCCATTCCGCGATCCCGGCGGGGTCCTCTCCCACGGACCTGCCTGCCCGGACCGCGGCCTCCAGGCCCATGCGGGCGGTGGCGGCGCCGGCCAGCCCCTGCGTGAACCACGGCTGGTCCCCCTCCTGGGTGGGGCACTGGAGGCCTGTCTCCGGGTCCCTGCAGCGGACCAGGAACCCCGCCGCGGCGTGTATGGCCGGATAGACCTCATCCAGGTAGGAAAGCTGTTCCCCCGGGTCCTCCAGAAAGGACGCGTGCTCCCAGAGGCTCCACACGGCGAGAGAGAGGTTGTCGATTTCGTGAAGCAGCGGCCCCCCCGGCACTCCGTCGCTGTAGAAGCACATGTCCAGGAGGCCGCTGTCCAGGTGGAAGAGAGGAGCGAGCCAGAGGTTCCTTTGCGTGACCATCTCCGTGAAACCACAACGGTCCAGGGCGTGGTTCATGAAGGCGCCGTCCCGGGGCCAGTCCAGGGCATAAGGGGGTTGAGGGGCGATGGAGGCCACCAGGCTTCCCGTACGGCGGTCGCGGGCGGAAAGAAGGCTGATCACGGCGCGCCGGACCACGCGCTCGAGCCTCGGGTCCGGCACCTCGGGCATGCGGGCTGATGCCAGCTGTCCCTGCCACCATGCTTCAGAGGATGCCAGGAAATCGTCAAAACCCCTGGTGCGCGCCTTTTCCAGCAGGAGGAGCGCGCCCATGGAGGAAGGCGCGGCCGCCAGGTAGAGGGTCAGCTCATCCTCGCCGGCAGAGATGTCCACCGGGAAGGCCAGGGCGCCGCTGGCACGCCCCGGGGCCACCGCGCTTCCGCTGAGCGTTCCGTCCCCGGCGTCGGCAAAGGCGTCCTGGGGCCAGGGATCCTGCGGATCCGGCCGGGCCTGAAGCCCGCACTGGACCTGATCCGGCATGCGGTCGGCACCCATGGCCAGGTAGATCCCCTCCGGGTAGTGGAGATGAACCTCCTCGATGAAACGATCGATCTCGACCTGTGGGGCCGATAAAAGCGGTTCCAGCGATTCCGATTCCGGTTCGGGCGGGGAGGGCCGGAAGTGGAGCAGCGCGCCGCGCCGGGAGGAATACAGGAGGCCATAGTCGTTCAGGGCATCCAGGAGCCAGTCGGAGATGGGAAGATGAGGAATCTTATCCGTGCAGGGGTCCAGGTTCTCGAACAGAACCAATTGAACGGGAAGATCGCTTTCAGGCGGTTCAGCGCCCGCGGCAGACCTGCGGATCTTCACGTGCCGGACGAGCACGTCATCGAAAGGATCCACCAGGTCCCGGGTCTCCGCTTCCAGTCCCAGGGAATCGTTGCGAAAGCGCGTGACCAGGACATTGGAACCATCATGGAGGTAGAACTGTTCGTGCTCCCAGGGATCGTCCCGCAGCCAGGAAACCTTCTTATCCCCCTCCGTTCCGGTCGTGACCCCAAGGAACATGCCCATGTTGGCCAGGGCGCCCATCCGGGGCAGGGTCCGCATCCGGGTGAGATAGGCCATCTGATCGAAATAGCTGGGGTTGGGATATTTCAGGACCGTGATCTCGCCACGGGAAGAGATGCCGGCGGAGAGGGCGCCGCACCCGATGAAGGCGTTCATGTTCGAAGGGCCGAAGAGGTTCTCCGACCAGTCCACCCCGGGATCGTAGGGGGTCAGGCCGAAGCCCGCCCCGGGGAGAAGAAGTAAGAGCAGGAACGGAACGGGAAGGATCGCGCGCAGAAAGGAACGCGGAAGCTTACGGCCCAGGATTCGGAGGGGACGAGGGATCCCCGCGGCTGAGAATCGCAATCCATTCCCCGGCACGACTGAAAGGGATCTGTCTTTGTCAGGAACAGATTACCGGGGAGCCTGACGATGGGTCAAGGAGGAAACGCCGGGAAGAAATCGATGAAAAATCTCCTCGATCTCTCCCCGCCGCCCGGGATCCGTCCGCAAGGGGATCTCCCGCGTAATGGGGAGCCTTCGCCGGATACGAAGCTTGAGCACTCCCGGGGGTTTTTCAACCCACGCGTACCCCTCGATCCGCTCCCATAGAATAAAGGTGCCGTTTCCCGCGACCCCCGCCATGTAGATTTTCGTGCCTGGGGCCCACCAGAGGACCATGCAGACACACAGGATCAGGTATAAGACACTCACGGCAACAGCTTTCCAGAACACCACGCCGAAAGCTTCTTCCGAGGAGAGCCCCAAATAGAGGGAGAGTCCCACCAGTGTCATGGCCCCAAGAAAACCGACCCCTGCCAGGATACGATATCCCCGCGAACGCCCCATGAACATCAACTCCTCCCCGGCCCCGGCCACCTGGATCCGAAAGCGGATCAGCCCGACACAGAGGGCCAGAGAAAGAACGAACAGAAACGGCGGCAGTAGAAAATCTCCCCACCCTCCCGGGAGATACCGCAACCCCAGGACGAACCCGGCCCCGGCCACGAGACAGACGAGCACCACGGGAAGGTTCTTTCGGGCCGTCTCCTTCCCATGCTGCCGGCGGGTGACACGATAGCTCACGGCCAGGGGAAGCGCCACAACCAGGAGAAGAAACCCCAACCAGAACCCCAGGCCCATCGTGTCCTCCCTTTACGTTCCCATGACCCCGGCTCAATCAGCCTGCATCCAGCCCCAATGCTTTGGCTGCCGCGGCAAGGGCCTTGTCTTCGGTCCAGAGCCGGACACCAGCCAGGACGGCAGCGGCAAGCAGGTGCACGTCCACATACCCCAATCCTCTTCCCATCAACCGGTTCCCTTCGATGAAGGTCATTACCTCATCGTGGTGTGCGACCACGGTTTCGGGAAGAGAACGGAGGAGCGATAAGATCTCGGCCCTGTTTTTCAAATTCCCGCAGGCCAGTTCACCGATGATGAACGGATGGATTGAAACCCTTCCCTCATCGAGCAGGGCCATGAGATCCGGGTGTCGTTTTCTAAAATGTGTGACCCAAACCGATGTGTCGACGAGGACCGTCTCACTCACCTTACGCTCTCCGCCTGCCGGGAACCTTCAAACTTTTTTCCGTTCCGCCCAGCTTCGCCAACCTCCGGCCGCTCTCCAGGGCGATCAATGCTTCCAGGCCCAGCTTGATCAACGACGTTTTCTCCCGGATACCCGTCAGCCGCCTCGCCCTATCGATCAGTTCATCGTCGATGTTTACGGTTGTTCTCATGCAGGACCCCTTTCAGTATATGCTCTTTTCATATGCCATTATATGCATAAATTAGATGCATGAGTCAACGGTTTTTCCGGGGGCAGCAGGAATTCGGGGCCGGGGGGTTGCTTCACTTCGTTCGCAATCTCCACTTCTTTTCAACTTCGCTTCGCACACTGCATGGTTCTAGGGAATTTCACAGCGCGACCTTACTTTCCAAGCATGGCTAAACGATACCCCCGGCTTAGCCGGGGGGCTTTAAACAGTGTTAAATTTTCTTCTGCTGCTTGCGGATCTTGGCCCACGCATCCTTCAGGGTAACCGTCCGGTTGAAGACGAGTCGCTCCGGCGAGGCGTCCCGGACATCCACGCAGAAGTACCCCTGCCGCTCGAACTGGATCCGGCTGCCGGGCCCGGCGCCGGCCAAGGACGGCTCCACCCGGCAGGAGGTCAGGGTCGTGAGGGAGTTCGGGTTCAGGTTGGACAGGTAGTCTTTGCCCTCTTCCACGTCCGAGGGGTCTTCCTTCACAAACAGGTGGTCGTACAGGCGCACCTCGGCGGCCAGGGCATGTGCGCAGGATACCCAGTGCAGGGTGGCCTTGACCTTGCGCCCGTCCGGGGAGTCGCCGCCGCGGGTGGCCGGGTCGTAGGTGCACCGGAGCTCGGTGACCTCCCCGGTCTCCTCGTCCTTCACCACGCCCGTACAGGTGATGAAGTAGGCGTACCGCAGGCGCACCTCCCGGCCGGGGGCCAGGCGGAAGAACTTCTTGGGCGGGTCTTCCATGAAGTCTTCCCGCTCGATGTAGATCTCCCGGGAAAACGGGACCTTCCGGATGCCCGCGCCCGGGTCCTCCGGGTTGTTCACCGCGTCCAGATCTTCCCCCTGTTCCGCGGGATAGTTCTCGATGACCACCCGCAGGGGGTTCAGCACCCCCATGACCCGGGGGGCCGTCCGGTTCAGATCCTCGCGGACGTAGTACTCCAGCAGGGAGATGTCCACCAGGTTGTCCCGCCGGGCCACCCCGATCCGTTCGCAGAAGGCGCGTATCGACTCCGGGGTGTATCCTCGCCGGCGCAGGCCGGAAAGGGTGGGCATGCGCGGGTCGTCCCATCCGGTCACGTGCCCCTCGTTCACCAGCTTCAGGAGCTTGCGCTTGCTCAGGACGGTGTGGGTGAGGTTCAACCGGGCGAATTCGTACTGCCGGGGCCGGCACGACACGTCCAGGTTTTCCAGGAACCAGTCGTACAGGGGGCGGTGGTCCTCGAACTCCAGGGTGCACAGGGAGTGGGTGATCTCCTCGATGGCGTCGCACTGCCCGTGGGCGAAATCGTACATGGGGTAGATGCACCAGCGGTCCCCGGTGCGCGGGTGCGGCGCGTGCAGGATCCGGTACAACACCGGGTCCCGCATGTTCAGGTTGGGGGAGGCCATGTCGATCCGGGCCCGGAGCACCCGGGACCCGTCCGGGAACTCCCCCGCACGCATGCGCCGGAGCAGGTCCAGGTTCTCCTCTGCCGGGCGGTCCCGGTAGGGGCTGTCCCGGCCCGGCTCCGTGAGGGTCCCCCGGTAGTCCCGGATCTCCTCGGGCGTCAGGTCGCACACATAGGCCCCGCCCTTCCGGACCAGCTGCTCTGCGAATTCGTACAGCTTTTCGAAGTAATCGGAAGCATGGTACAGGTGCTCCCCCCACCGGAAGCCCAGCCAGTGAACGTCCTCCCGGATCGCCCGGATGTACTCCTCTTCCTCCTTGATCGGATTGGTGTCGTCGAACCGGAGATGACACCTCCCGCCCGGAAACTCGGCGGCCATCCCGAAGTTCAGGCAGATCGACTTGGCGTGCCCGATGTGCAGGTACCCGTTCGGCTCCGGGGGAAACCGGGTCACCACCCGCCCCTGGTTCTTCCCGGCAGCCAGGTCGTCCCGGATGATGTCCCGTATGAAGTTCGGTGCGTGGTCCGCGTCCTTTTCGGTCATGGTTTTCCTCTCCTCCTCAGGAACAGGGGAACGGTGAGCAACAGCAGCCAGAACAGGGCCGTGTAGACGATCTTCCCGCCGATCGGTGCGCCGGGGTCCAGGCTGGAGCAACCGCAACCACCTTCTCCGGGCTCGTCGGCAGCAGGCCCTGTTTCCAGAACCGTCAGGCGCAGGGTCACGATCTCGTCGTGGCCCACGTCCAGGGTAATAGACCCACCCTCTTCCAGGGTGACGGTCCGTCCGCTCTCCAGGTCCCTCTCCAGCAGGTCCACCTCCCGGGCCTGCAGGACCTTCTTTGTGGGGAAGGTCACCGTCACGCGGGTGTCCTTCCGGGCAGTCTCGAAAAGCCGGAGGATATGTTCCCCTTCCCGCCTGGGACGCTCCGGCTCCTTGAGGACCGTGGCCACAACCGTATCGGGAAAAACATCCAGGAAGGAGAGGCCGGGAGGGAGGGAACCCCCGTGCCGATCCGCCCTCTGAAGCAGAAAAGGGACGTTGAACTCGTTGGCCCGCTGCACCACCCCCGCCTCCTCCCACGGTCCCGCGTGCGGGTACAGGGCGTAGGCGCTCTCAAAGGTCCCCTTGTCCGAGACCGGCCCCCCGAAGGAAAGCCCCAGCGCCCCGGGAAGGGGCTGGGAGCTGGATTTCAGCAGGGACATGCGCAGGACATTTGCCCTGCCGTCGCTCAACCCCTGGCCGGGTCCGTCGTTTGCCAGGTCGAACCCGTACTTGTTGCCGCTGAGAAGGGCCACGCCGTAGGCGTCCCCGGGACCGTCGTCCTGGACGTTCACCCACTTCTGGCCGCAGGCCTCCCAGTTGGCCACGGAACCGTCATGGGTCCGGGTGATGGCGGCATAGGGGACGTCATAGGTGGCCTGCTTGCTCCGGTTCTCCAGGGCCAGGGGAAAGGCCACCTTGAGCAGACGGTCCATCACCCGGCCCCAGTCGTCCACCCGGAACCGGAAATCCAGACGCGGAAGTCCGTTCCAGAGCAGGATCCGCTGTTCCATGGGCATCCCCGCATGGATGCGCGTGGCGCGGAACACGGCGCGCAGCGGTCCCGATTCCACCAGCTCGAAGCTCTCCGCGTCCGTGAGATCCTCCGGCTCCCGCTCGTACTTGTGGTGGGCCAGGTCCCACGCGGGAAACGAATCCAGCCCCTCCCGGTACACCTGGAGCAGGTTGGCCCGCGTATCGGGCTGGATCACCTCGCGGTTGCCGGCCCGTTTGTCCCGGAGCGATTCGAGCAGGCCGCTGGCCGGGTTCACCCGGGCCGCGAGAAACCCGTTCTCCAGGCGGCCGGTGTCGTCCGCTGCAAGGCCGTCGGCGGCAGGGGTAGCAACCCCGGCGGCCAGGTAAAAGGTCCGGTAACCCACGGATGGCACCTCCCCGGCCCAGAACAAGAGCGCCCCGTCCAGCTCGCTGTACTGGGAAAGGACCGGGTTCCCGGCCGCATCCAGGACCCCCAGCCCTTCGGCCTCCCCGGCCGTCATGGGCTGGGACACCGGGCCGCTGCGGGTCCAGGACAGAGGGTTGAACACGATCAGCGGGTCGCCCGGGGGCCCGTTCCCGGTGTCCACGCGGGAAGCGATGACATCCAGGGCCTCTTCCAGCCGCTGCCCGCCCCTTTCCTCCACGAATTCGTAATCCCGGTAGGTATCCTCGTACACCAGGTCGATGCCGCTGCCGGGAAGCACGTCGTGAAACTGGTTCAGCAGGACCTTCTTCCACATGGCGTCCAGGTCGTCCCTGGGGAAGACGCCCCCGTAGGGAAGCGAGAGGACTGCGAACTTCTCCAGGCATTCCAGCAGGGTCTCGGACCGACGGTTGCCCTCCTTCACGCGGGCCCGGCTGGTGTAGGTTCCCCGGTGGAACTCCAGGTACATCTCGTCTTCCAGCACGTCCTGCACCCCCCGGGCTTCCAGGTCCCGAAAAAAATCCTCGCTGGGGCCGAACACGATCGGGTACCCCCGTTTCTGGAGGGACAGGGCCATGTCCATGAAGATCTTGAACACCCCGCCCCCGTGGTCGCCGATGCCGATGTAGAACAGGTAGATGGGGATGTCCGGCTGGAGCCGCTCCAGCTTCTCCCCGAGCTGGTCCACCAGCCCCGCCAGGGGAATGTCGTTGTAGTGGCCCAGGCTGATGTAGGTGAGCACGCTGGACCCGTCCGGGGATGTCCAGTGGAACATGTGCTTTTCCGGCAGGTGCTCTTCGTTCCAGTTCACCTTGGTGCAGGCGAACGAGTCGATGCCCGCCTTCTTGAAGATCTGTGGAAGGCCCACTGAATAACCGAAGGTGTCCGGAAGCCACCCCACACGTACATCCACCCCCATGCGCTCGAGGAAGTAGAGCTTGCCGTAGACAACCTGCCGGACCAGGCTTTCACCGCTGGGCAGGTTGGTGTCGCTCTCACACCACATGCCGCCCACCGGCTCCCACAGCCCCCGGTCGTTCCAGGCCACCATGTCCTTGAATATGTCGGGATAGAAGTCTTCCATCCACTCGAACGCCTGCGCCTGGCTCTGGGAGTAGAACATGGGGTTTCCGGGCAGGTCGTCGTTCTCGTAGACAGCCATCAGGTCCATGACGTCCCGGAAGGTGTTGTTGCAGATCAGATGAATCGCCTCGTCGTAGTTCCACTTCCATGCCAGGTCGATGTGCGAGGCCCCCACCATGTAGATCTTTTCCACCTCCGCGGAGGCGGGCAGACGGCCGGCCAGGAGCACGAGGAGGGCGGCCGCGACGAACCTGGGGGTTTTTCGTTTCATTCCGTTTTCCTCCCGGATTCAATCTACCAGAACAGGCCCCTTCTTTCCACGAGAAGCCCCCGGGCATGCCCGGCACGTACAGGGACTCGTGCCCCACCCTCCCTGGTCCTGTCGAGCCGTCCTCTTTGTCACCTCGACCGACGCGGAGGCATCCAACGGATGCCGGGGGACTTCTCCATTCGGTCGAAACGGCCTGACGTACCCAACGGCCCGGGTTCACCGGATCCACGTTTCTACCGATTAGACAATTGCGATAGGGAGCCGCGGCCCCCTCGCAGCGGGCCGAGGGCTCCGTCCCCCAGACCCCCCGTGCGATGCCCTCCGGAGGGCGGCTCCACCG
>CAYTRL010000039.1:363-22641 GCA_964439795.1 uncultured Thermodesulfobacteriota bacterium | reverse complement strand
GCGGTCGGCTGGGTCATTTCGTTCCGTTTCAATACTGCATGCATCCCGCCCAGGACGATCCTTGTTTTAAGATTCTCGACTGCTGGTGGCAGACCTTCGAGGTGGTTTCTTTTCTCAGGAAGAACCTTTCCGAAGAGATGTTTTCAGCCATCGCTTCTCGTACAGAAGTTCCGAACCGGATAGAAGGGATCCTGAAGGTCCTTTCAGATCTCGACAAACGTTGAGTGGATAAATGATGCCTTTATTTTTCCATCACTTTCGTAAGAGGGCGGGAAGCAGGGCGCCCGTGGCGGAAACCCTGAACCCTTGCCGGTATCCGCCCGTATTAAAGTTTACATAATATCCATTATCAGACGTTATTGATGTTGGCTTGATGTTGCTATCTATTTAAATATTTCCCCTGATTACAATTGTATAGAATGATTTATTGAATCAACACTTTAAATCAATTTAATAATAAGCTAGAATTTACTTTCACGTTTTCTGACCCTTTCCATGAATCTGTTTTCACTGATTCTTGCCGTTAAACCCTGCCGTCATGAAAAAAAATCTTCCTCACGAATCTGAACAACTGGACATGCGCCAGAGGCTGCTTCCTGACGGCACGCTCGATATCGTTTTGTCCGGCAGCTTCACTGTACGGGACGGCAGGTCGCCCTACTCATCCATTCGAAAGATTCTCGCCGACAACTCCTGTCAACGGGTCCGCATCGACCTTCGCTCCGTGGAGTCCATGGACAGTTCCTGGATCGCGTTTCTCGTTTCCCTTACACACGAATGCCGGCAAAAAAACCTTCCTCTGGAACTGCTTGGCGAGAACCCGAAGATACAGGGCCTTCTCGGGATGCTGGATGTCAGCGCTCTGGAAGATCCCCCCGCTGCAGCCGAGGACACTTCGTCCCCCGGTTTTTTTGTCAGCATGGGTGAACACACCATCCACATGATGAGCCAGACACGCTTTATCCTCCTCTTTGTAGGGGAAACCGTCCTGGCACTTTTTGCCGCACTGCGACATCCCGGCCGGATCCGCCTGGGTGACGTGGTGACCGCTCTGCAGCGAAACGGTGTAAACGCCCTGCCGATCATTACCCTGATCAATTTGCTGGTGGGTGTCGTTCTCGCCTTTCAGGCCGCCATCCAATTGAGCCAGTTTGGCGCCAACATCTACGTGGCCAACCTGGTGGGAATCGCACAGACGCGTGAGTTCGGCCCGATGATTACGGCTATCATCCTGGCGGGACGATCCGGCTCTGCTTTTGCAGCGGAGATCGGATCCATGAAGGTCAACGAGGAAGTCGATGCCTTGACCACCATGGGGCTGGACCCGGTGCGGTTCCTGGTCCTTCCCAAGATGCTCGCCCTGGTCATCGCCCTGCCCGTGCTCACATGCTACGCTGACTTCATGGGGATCTTCGGGGGGCTGATCGTGGCCGTCACCGGTCTCGATCTGACCGTCCAGGGGTATCTGATCCAGACACAGAAGGCCGTGAGCCTGTTCGACGTCTTCTCCGGCATCGTTAAAAGTTTCGCCTTTGCCTTTATTGTATCCGGCGTCGGCTGCCTGCGGGGGTTCCAGACCCGCGGGGGAGCAGACAGCGTTGGGCAGGCCGCCACCTCCGCGGTGGTCAGCGGAATCTTCCTCATCATTCTTGTGGACGCCATCTTTACGGTGATTTTCCAATATGTCTGAAACAGACCGAAATACACAGGCGCAGCCCCCTACCCCACCGGATCCGCACCCCGGGGACCGGGAGCCTCTCATCGTGGTGCGCAACCTTACTGCGGGGTACGGCGAAACCGCGATCCTCGAGGACGTGAACTTCTCCATCTACCCGGGCGAGATCTTCGTTGTACTGGGCGGGAGCGGGTGCGGGAAAAGCACCCTTTTGAAACATATGATCGGTCTCATCCCCCCCCTCACGGGGGACGTACTTATCGGCGGTGAGGAGATCACCGGGGCGGAGGATACGGCTCGGGACCGGATCCTGCGGCGCTTCGGCGTCCTGTATCAATCCGGCGCCCTGCTCAGCTCCATGACCGTGGCGGAGAACGTGGCCCTCCCCCTGGAAGAGTTTACCACCCTGGAACCGGCGCAGATCGATCTGATCGTCCGCCTGAAGCTGCAGCTCGTGGCGCTGGAGGGATCCGGCCACCTCCTTCCTTCCCAGCTCAGCGGCGGCATGCGCAAGCGGGCCGCCCTGGCCCGGGCCATGGCCCTGGATCCCGAAATCCTGTTCTTCGACGAGCCGTCCGCCGGCCTGGACCCGGTCACCTCCGCGGATCTCGACACCCTCATCCTGCAACTCAACCAGGCCATGGGAACCACCATGGTACTTGTCACCCACGAACTGGAAAGCATCATGGCCACGGCCACCCGGGTGATCATGCTCGACCGGGAATCCCGGGGGATCATCGCGGAAGGCGACCCGCACGTCATGAAAGAAAACGATCCCGATCCCCGTGTGCGGGATTTTTTTCAACGGAAGCCGAGCTTGAGGAGACGATAACCGATGGCCACGGAAGCCAGGAAGTTTCAGATCGGCCTGTTCGTCGTTGTGGGGATAAGCCTTGCCGCCGCTGCTGTGATCGCCCTGGGAGCGAGCCAGTTCTTCACGGACACCCGCAACTACGTCACCTATTTCAACGAATCGATCCAGGGCCTGGAAAAGGATTCCCTGGTGAAGTTCCGCGGGATTCCGGTGGGGCGGGTTTACCAACTGCAGATCGCACCGGACGGCAACCTGGCCGAGGTCATCCTGAAGATCGACGCGGCGGTAAAGCTTACGCCGGACATGCGAGTCAAGATGGCGTATGCGGGCATCACGGGGATGAAATACCTGGAGATCAACCGGGTGGAAGCCGGCACGCCGGACCGCTCCCCACCCCTGGACTTCCGGCCGCCCTACCCGGTCATCGCTTCTACGCCTTCCGAACTCCAGGCCATCCTGTCCAGCATCGAACAGGTCGTGGACAACCTGAAGGGCCTGGACCTGAAAGGAATCGGCGACCGTCTCAAAACCTCCCTGGACGATCTTCATATCCTCCTGTCCAAGGAGAACTGGACCGACACGATCCGGAACATCAAGGATATGTCCGCATCCCTGCGTACAGCGTCTCAGAACATCAAGGAGATGCTTCAGAAACCCGGGGTGGACAACCTGTTGGGGAATGCATCCGAAACCGTGGCTTCCCTGAAACAGGTGTCCGCGCAACTGCAACAGGCGCTGGAACAACTCGACCTCGGCAACCGTGTAGCCGTTACCACCGACAAAATCGACCGCTTTTTCGAACAGGCAACGCTCTCCGCGGAAGATGTCCACTTTATCCTGTCACAGCAGGAGGGCAACATCTTCCAGATCATGGAAAACCTCCGCATGGCGTCGGAATCGTTGAACAACCTGGCAGCCTCTCTGAAAGCAAATCCGGCGCAGACGCTGTTTGCCGCACCGGCGGAACCGGAACCGTAAACTCGGAAAAGGAGACATCATGTCCCGGGCGCTGATACCCCGCTTTGCGGGCGGGCTCTTGCTGGTTCTCTTGCTGGCCGTATCCGGATGTATCAAGTTGCCGGATTTCAAGGCTTCCAAGAAAACCATCGATTTCTACACGCTCGTTTACGCACCACCGGAACCTGTACGTTCCTCTCCCCTGGCGGGCGTCGTCCTGCTCCGCCGCCTGACCTCGGCCGCCCTGTACGGGACGGACCGCATGGTGACGCGCGGTGCGATATTCCGCACCGAGTTTTCCTACTACAAACGTTGGGCGGCCAGTCCCGCCTCCATTATCACAGACTTTCTCTACCGGGATCTTAGCCACAGCGGCCTGTTCGAAGCCGTGCTTAACGGCCCGGGGTTTCTGCGCCCTACGTATGAGATCTCCGGAACGCTGGAAACCGTTCAGGCCCACCACCGGCTCAGCGGTTGGGAGACGGCACTCACATTGAACATCCTCTTCTTTCCCTACACCGTGGACGACGAGTCCCCGGCGGCCGACAGAATTTTTCAGAAGCGGTACTTGATTACAGCGCCCTGCGAAGACGGCGACGCGAAATCCATCGCCGCTTCCATGAGTCAATGCATGGAGACGTTCTCCCGTCAATTGATCCAGGACCTGGAAACCTTTCTTCAGCGGCCCGGTGTGCGTCCTGCGCCCCCACACCGGGAAAAAGCCGCTCCATAACACCTGGCAGGGCATCACATTCTTTCATGCAACCCTTCCTCTCTTTCACAAGGATGGATTCATGGTTTCCGGACGAGCAGGAGGTGTCCGATGAAGGCCCCGTGGACGGAGGAGCAACTCCTTCAGAACAGATGGCTTCATTATCCGACGACATTCATCAACCATTTTTTTCGGTACCCGTATTCACCGTTTCTGGTCCAGCTTGTGGTGACGCGAAGATGCAACCTCGAATGCGGTTATTGCCGGGATTATGACAAGGTTTCCGAACTCGTTCCCGTCGAACGTCTGCTCAGGACGGTTCAAAAGATGAAGGAATTGCGCGTCTATTCGCTCACCCTGACCGGCGGTGAACCGTTGCTTCATCCCGAATTGACGACCCTCATCCGTGCGGCATCCGGGGCGCTGTCTCATGTGGGGCTCATTACCAACGGTTTTCTTCTCACGCAGGAAAAGATCGAACAGTTCAACGAAGCCGGTCTCCACCGACTCCAGATAAGCCTCGATGGCGTGACGCAGACAGATGTAACGAAAAAAGTGCTGAACAACACGGAAAAAAAACTCCTTCTGCTTGCGGAGAAGGCGAAATTCACCGTGAACATCAATTCCGTTCTGGGCAGCATCCCCTTTGAGGAAACCCTGCACATCATCCGCTATGCGCGGCGCCTGGGTTTCGAAACCACCGCGCAATGGCTGCACGATGCACGGGGACATGCAATCATGTCGTTCCCCATCGGAAAAAAAGAGATCCGAACTCTGTTGAAAGAGGCCAACCTGCCTTTTCTGTACGGCAAAGACATCCTTCGCTCCGGAGTGGGAGCGGAAAAAACGTGGAAATGCCGTGCCGGCAGCCGCTATCTGTATATCGACGAGTTGTCGCTCGCACGTTTTTGTGCCCAGGCCCGCGATCTCTGGCAGTGTGACGTCGATGATCTTTCTTACGAGGTTCTTCGCAGGAACTTTTTCATGAAAAAACCGTGCAGTCTGGGCTGCACCGTGGGGTGTGTCAGAAATGTGTCCCAGTACGACTTTCTCCGCAGTCAATCCTGATGAGGTCGTTCCATAACCTATGAAAAAATTTCATTCTCTCGCTTTTACGCTCGGCTTGATTCTCCTTGCCTTTTTGATCTGGAAAATCGGTCCCTCCACGTTATGGAATCAAATGATGACGTTGGGTTGGGGGATCCTTCCGATGATCTGCATGAACGGAACGGCAAAATTCCTTCATGCGGTTGGCTGGAGGTTCTGCCTTGTCGGCCCGCACAAGGACCTCCCGTTTTCCCAGGTTCTCATGATCCGGATGGCCGGCTTTTCGGTGAATCAGCTCACCCCCACGGCCACGGTGGGGGGGGATGTATCCATGGGCGCTCTTCTGGCCATGGCACGTCCCGGGACCGAGGCGGTCACCAGCGCATTGATCGGAAAATTATCCCACGTGCTCGCACAGCTCATCTTCGCCGTGGGCGGGTCTGTTGTCATCCTGTACGGACTCTCCCTTCCCGAGGGCGGCTGGGTTGCGTTGATTACCGGGAGCTGCCTGCTGGGTTCCGGTGTTCTGGCCTTCTTGTTTGCACAACAATACGGGAAGTTCGGCGCCTTGCTTCGTTGGATGGTAGCCCATGGATTGGGGGGCAAGGCGCTTCAGAACGCCTCTCAGCAAATTTCACAGATCGATGAGGAGATGAAACGCTACTATCAATCAAGTTATCCACAGTTTGTGTTGTCGGTCTTCTGGAATGTTCTGGCGCTCGCCTGTGGAATCCTGCAAACTTGGTTTTTCTTCCATTTTCTGAACCTGCACCCTTCGTTCCTCGTTGTTTCCGCCGTCTGGTTTCTGGCAACGTGGTTTGAGATCGTCAGTTTCGCCATTCCCTCGAACTTCGGTGTTCTGGAAGGCACCAGCGTCTTGACGTTGAAAATCGCCGGGTTCTCCTCATCCCTGGGGTTGGCATACGGCATTGCGCTGCGCATCGGGCAACTGTTCTGGTCGGCTGTCGGACTTCTCTGCTATTTCATTCTGATCAAAATGTATTCACACAGAGCGGATCCATAAAGGATCGTCTCCTGCCGTTCCATCGAGGAGGGGTTATCGAACCATGAACTTCGGCGACTTTTTTCCGCTTCGATATGGAAAGTGGGTATGGTTGCCCACTCTGATGCTCCTCCTCGGACTGTTTCTCGTTGAGCTGTTCGGTCCCGCTGCCGCTCCGGCGGGTCAAGAGCTTCTCATGCTCGGCCTCACGTCAACGGTTTTCCTCTTTGGCTTTTTGCCGCTGTTCCTCCCCGAAGCAGTAGAAGAGAACGGACGCCTGCGAAGGCTGTTGACGGCCTACTTCCTCCTTTTATTGATCATCTCCGGTTTTATGCTCATCCAGGAAGCCGTCACGGGAATGCACCCCTGCTTCGTTCCGTCCGCCGCCCTTTCCTGCGCTTTCCTTCTGTTCCGCTTCACCCTGTTGATCAAGTGGAAAACCGTTGCGGTGTTGATTCTTGTGTTGCTGCTCGCCCTGGTTTTCATGGCGTTTTCCACGAGTCCGATCCCATGGCTCCTGACAATATGCAACCTCTTGCTAAGCCTCTACGCAGGATCGGTCAGCTTTGGGATCGCTTTTTCCAAAGACCTCGAATTCCTGGATCACGCGGCTCCTTGGAGCAAGATCACGTTCGAATTGAAGAACCTTTCCAGCATATTTTTACGCAACACGAAGGAAAGGTGGGAAGAAGGATATGAGTCGGGACAATGGGAGTGCTTGCGATCCGTCGATCAAACCCCGCGGTTCTATGCGATCGCCGGCATGATATTGGAAAAACAACTGCCCGGAATACGCGTTCTCGATGTCGGTTGCGGATTCGGTACGCTGTACTCTTTGATCAAACAATCCGGCTGTGCATACACCGGAATCGACATCTCCACAACGGCCGTTGAACGCTGCCGGGAGATCTTCCGGGATGATCCACAATGCCGATTTGCGGTGATGCCCTTTGAGGAGATTCCGCCTGAATCCAAATACCGGGTCGTCGTCTTAAACGAGGTGCTGTACTACTTTCCGCTCACAAAGATCAAAGAGGTGATTACGCATGCCTTTCGTTTTTTTGACACCAAGGACGGGATCCTGATCGTATCCATGAACAAGAATTTCAAAGCGAAACTGATCTGGAAAATCCTTTCGCGGCACGTGACGGTCGTTCAGAACATCTGCGTCCAAAGCAATGTAACGAGCAGTTACTGGAATGTGATGGTCTGCCGCCCTGCCCTTTGATAGATGGATCGAAAGGACGACATGGAGGGAACCCGGACACGTGTAGCGTTTACGGTTCCGGATCGCCGGACGTGAGTGCCTTCTCGATTTTTTTCAGACTGTCCCGGGCGAACTCGATGCCCGGGTCCATGGAGAGCGCCTTGCGGTACATGGCCACCGCCTCTTCCAGTTCCCCCTTGTCCCTGAGGTTGCTCCCGATGTTGGCGTAATCGATGGCGGACCGGGGGTCGATCTCGATGCAGCGCCGGAAACAGAGGATCGCCTCATCGTACTCCTTCCGCTTGAAGTGGCAGAACCCCTTCAGGTTGTACAGTTCCTGGTTCTCGTTATCCAGCGGTTCCGCCAGGGTGCAGTAGGACAGGGCCTCGGAATATTCCTCGCTCTCCTTGAGGGCATGGGCGATATAGAAAAGAACGTGAAACAGGTCACCTTGGGACGGCCCGATGTCCAGGGCCTTTTTCAGCAGAGATACGGCTTCTCGCGGGTTTCCGGTCCCCAGGAGGCAAAGACCCTGATAGAAGAACAAGGGGCTGTCCGCCCTGCCTTCTTCTTCGGCCTTCCGCAGCGCCGGCAGCGCGTCTTCGTACTCTTCCAGATGCACGTGCGATTCGCCGCGCAGATACTCGGCCTCCTGCTTCATCGGGTTCGGAAGCCCGCGCTCCACGGACTCCCGGAACCGGTCGGCCGCTTCGATGTAGTCCCGCCATCCGAACTCGCAGCGCCCCATGTAGAAGCGCACCTCCGGCGAGTCCGGGTGCAGTCGGCAGGCCTCGGTGAGGTCGCTCATGGCAGCTTCCAGGTCGCCGCTCTCGTACAGGCAAAGCGCCTTCTGGAGTCTCTGGTGCAGGGGAACTTCCTCCGGGGAAAGGCCCTGGAAGCAGCGATCCCAGACCGGTACGGCCTCCTTCCCGCAACCGTGTTTCTGCAGGCCCCCGGCCAGCCGCTCAGCCGCCTCCCGCCAGGAGCCTTCCCTCCGGTCCAGACGGAAGCTCTCCCGGGTCTGCTCCAGGATCCCGGGGACACAGAGCCCGCACCTCCGGACGTTACGCACGGCATCGTCCTCGTCCAACCTCATGCAGGTCCGATCCGTGCCCGATCCCTCCAGGATAAGAGTATCTGAACACAGGGATCCCCCGTCAAAGGGATCCGTTCCGGTTCGATCGAGCAGGAGATCCGACACCGCGTGCGCGTGCAGGGTCTCCAAAACCGGTTCCGTGGAGAAAGTCTCGGTCCGCGTTAGATAGACCCGTTCCCACTCCGGAGGTTCTCCCGAACTCAGGATTCGGGAAAGCGCATCGACCTCCCGTTTCGGCAGGAGAATCGAAGGCAGGAAGAAGTTCTTCTTGAGGTAGGCGAGAAAAGAGCGCGCAGCTTCAACCGCTTCGGCCTCCTCAAAAAACAGCACCGGAAAGACCCGCAATCGCGAGACGATCTGTTCCCGGTAGCCTTCTTTCTGAAACGGCCGCAGGAGCAGGAGAAACCGCTCGTACAGCTCCATCCAGGATTCCGTCTCCGGTTCCGAAAAGGAATGGACCGGACGGAGTGAAACCTGAAGAAAGGTGTGTCGGGAAAGAAAGAGAGCCGTCTCTTCCGTGAGGTCGAGTAAGGGAGAGGTTCCGTCCTGTAGCCCGGACCCGATCAGATAGCAGGTGGATGCAAGGTTCAGGCGGGTGAGCTGTTCCCGGAATGCTGCGCGCACCCGGTCGTTCCCCGCCGGCTCCGGGGTTCCTGACAGCAGGCGGGGTTCATCCAGGATACAGAACAGGGTGCTCAAGACCGTTTCCTGCACGTTGTCCCCCCCATTCGTGTCCCTGAAAAAGAGTTGTTGTGCCCGGGCGGATCAGGAAACGATGTGCTTGCCCCCGTCCAGAGACGCCTTTTTCCACAACCGGCCGACCTCCTGAATCTCCTCGGTCCTCATCCATCGGGTCTCATAGCGGGATCCCACGGAAAGGTAGGGAGGAAACGTTTCCTCGAACGGAACAACCCCGTATGTTTCCGGGTGCCGCTGTATGTCCGTGCCGAAGTAGATCTGCATCTGCTGCGGGTTGGTGTTGCCGCGGACCGGCACCTGGTTTTCCTGCACAAACCGCAGCGTTCTCAAGGCGTCCTCGTACCGTTCGCCTGGCAAACCATACTGGGAGAAAAGTTCCACTTTTATCTCCGCCTGCTGCGCGAACCGTATCGCCTGCTGCACACGTTCCAGGTCCAGGGGCTTCCGGATCTTTTTCAACACCTCTTCCGAGGCGGACTCCAGGCCGTAGGCCACGGTGTGTACCCCTGCTCGCTTCATCTTTCCGAGCAGGTGTTCATCCACAAGGTCCACGCGTGTTTCCAGCCAGATCTCGGCTTTCACGTCCCGAGCCAGGATCTCGTCCAACATGTGGTGAACGCGTTCTGCGTGAAAGGTGAAACTGGGATCCGCGAACCAGAAACGCCGGACGCCGTTCCGGGCGATCCACTCCATCTCCTCCAGAACTCGGTCCACGGAATGTAGCCGCATCTTCTTCCCAAAGGCGGCCGGCGTGTAGCAAAATGCACACCGGTACGGGCAGCCTCTTGAGGCCAGCAAAATGGCCTCTTCCAGTCCCTGGAGGTTCACGGTGCCCTCCAGGTACGGAGATGGGTATTCGTCCAGGTCCTGAGCCCCCTCCAGCGGAACTCCATCCCACAGGGTTTCCCTTCCTCGGCCGCTCCAGCCCGGGAGGGGCTCCTCCGTCCCTTTCCCTTCCGACTTTCGGCGAACCAGTTCCAGGAGTGCGCGTTCCCCCTCGGACCGGCATATCAGGTCCAGGAACGGAAGTTCTTCGAGTGCTTCGGTGGGCATGAAGACCGCCTGGGGTCCGCCGATGATGGTGGTGCATTCCGGCAGCAGCTGCTTGATCCATTTCGCCCACCCGTTCACCAGAAAAATATTCCGCTGATAGGCGGAAAACCCGACGATATCCGGCCGGAACCGGCGGATCCGGTCGGAGAACTCACTGAGGGACATTCGGGAATCGCTCCCCAGGACCAGCACCTCGGCCCGGTGCCCGTTCCGGCTGGCCAGGGCGGCCAGGTAGCCGAGAGAGATGGGGGTCTGTTCGGGTTGAAACGGGTTGAATTCGAGAAGGAAAATCTTCATGGTTCAGTACGGATCTTTCGGGACCGGACACCGCAGGTGAAAGTAAGTGGCCAGGATCCTCTTCTCTCGTTCCTGACTGCCCGGTTCCGGGACTGTTTGTGGACCGTTCCGGAACCGGGATCGGATCTCAGAAGGGGTGGGGACGGTTGAGAACCCGAACCCAACGGTTCTCCTTGAACCGGTCTCGACCACCACGGCATCTGTTTCGTTGGCCACCATGGCAAAGGGAACCGGTCCTCCGGGGAACAGGCGAGCCAGTGCAACCGCCGCCTGTTCCCGTGTGGAGATGTGGCCGTCGATGCATTTGATCAGAAGAGCCGGCCGGTCGTCCACGGAGACCATGATTTCAATGGGGACCAGGATTTCCCCGTCCTCCGTCTCCAGGCGGAACCGCTCCTGGAACGCCATCTGATCTCTGGAATAACCCAGCTGCTCCAGGGCCTCCACCACCCGGGAACGGATGACGTTCCGGGTATCCGTTCCGGAACGGCCCTCGTCGTGATTGGTCATGGATTTCACGATAACAGGATTCCCGGCACACCTCAAACGGAACCGCCTTCCGCCGCATGTCCGGCATGATAGGCTCGTATCACCCCCTGTCCCCTTAAACCGGTTTCAGCCGGAACAACCTTTTTCGGCCGGCCATGAAATGCCCTGCATCAGCGGTTGCCTTATGAATCACGACGGCAAAATATTCTTTCTTTCCAGGGTTGCTTGCAATGGTCTTGAGAATTGTGATAACCAACGTATCTATCCGACCCTCCTTCGGGTTTTCGTTTACACGGCCGGGGACAGTCATCCGACTTTCGGGCGCGTTTCCCATGCAGGGAACCTTCACCGGACCGAGGTCCGATGGAAAGACAGGGAGAGGAACGGTTCCTTGATCGATTTCAGAGGGGGCAGCATATGATCCAACCGACAGCCATCCGGAAACACTGCCAGATCGGGTTCTTCCTTGCTCTGCTGGTGCTCTCCCACCCTCAAAGGTCAGAAGCAACCTTCATGGAGACACTCGGTATCGGCGCCAGGGCCCAGGGCATGGGGTCGGCGTATACCGCGGTGGCCGATGACCTGTTTGCGATCTATTACAACCCGGCCGGCCTCGCCCAGCTCGAGAGACATGCCATCACGATCGGCTATCTCTACTCCAACCCCACCCTTCACGCTTCCTCCAGTGACACCCCGGCGTTTCAAGCCGGGAAGCTGATCCCGTACTACCTGGAGTGCCCCTACATTGCCCTGGGGTTCAACCTGGACAAGACGTTCAAGGGACGCACCCCGCTTCACGTGCGGATCGGTGTCTTGCAGACTGGCCCGGACAACTTCAAGTCGGTGTACCGGGCCTGGGACCCACCCGGGTCCACCGCCCGCTGGCTCTTCTTCGGGGATTACTGGGACCGCGTCCACCTGCAGGGGGGCATCTCGTTCCAGCTGGAAAAGGTCCCCTGGGTCGCCGTGGGCGTTGGGTTCCGGTTTATCATTTCCGGGAAGAACTATCTGGTGGAACGGGCGGGTGTTCCCGGCCTGCACCTGATCCTGGAGGATTTGAGCGGGAACGTCCGACCCGACGGGAACATCGACATGGACGTGGACACCCGGCTGACACCCACGGCGGGCCTCATGCTCTTTCCCACGGACCGCCTCCGTCTGGGGTACAGCTTCCGCAACTCCCTTTCCCTGCCGCTGGATCCGATCACGGCCTACGCCTTTGCCTCGCTGGGGGAAACGGACCTGGGCCTGAATATCACCCTGAACCTGCAGTTCGAGGCGTACTACATGCCCCAGGAGCACAACTTTGGAGTTTCCTATCGGTTCCTGGACAACCTCCTGGTTTCCGCGGATCTCTCCTGGTACCGGTGGTCGGAATACACGACCTTGTCCAGGGGCTCGCCGGTTCCCCCTTTCAAAGACACCCTGATCCCACGCTTCGGGATCGAGTACAGCCCGATCCGATCCCTGGCGTTACGGTTCGGGTACAATTTCCAGCCGTCCCCCATCCCGGAACAGACGGGGGCGTCCAACTACATCGACAACGACAAGCATGTCTTCTCCCTGGGCGCGGGCTACACCTTCCGGGATCCGACGAAAACCATCCGTTTCCCCATCCGGTTCAACTTCATGGTCCAGTACCTGAAGATGTTCACGCGTGAGACACAGAAGGGACTCGACGTTAACGGGGTCCCCTACTGGCCGGAATCGTACGAATCCTCGGGCGATGCCCTGTCGCTTGGCGGTGACCTGACCCTGAGCTTCTGACCCTTTTCACCGGATCGCTGTCCCATGGATCGAACCTGCGATACCTTGCCAACGGGAGAGACAGAATGAACAGGACGAAATGGACTTGGATCCTTGCCGCGGCGCTGATCGCCGGGGGGGCTCTCCCGGACCGTTCCCGGGCCAACGTGCAGGAGGCCAGCGGGATCAGCCCCAAGGCCACCGCCATGGGAAACGCCTACTCCGCCGTGGCGGACGATTTCTCCGCCTGTTACTACAACCCGGCCGGTCTGGGGCAGAGTGATCATCACTCTTTCTATCTGGGATACATGTGGATCAAGCCTTACCTGAAGCAGTATCTTACCTCTACGGATGAGGAGAACGCGCGAAGCTACGAGAGCTACCGCTCCTTTGTCTTCGGGTCCATGGTGGACCTGTCCCAGATCGCCAACATCCGCGGCCATAACCTGGTCCTGGGGGTTGCCGCCACGGTGGGCGACAACTTCAAGGCCGCATGGCGCATTCATGACTGGAGCCCCACGGTCCCCCGATTTATCCGCTGGGGGGACACCATGAACCGCGCCCACATCTACAGCGCCCTTGGGCTGGAGGTGCTCACCGATATCCTCTACGTGGGCGCGGGCATCAACCTCTGGCAGGACATCAACGCCAACATCAAGGCCGACCTGGACCTCAGGGAAAACGTGCTCTACCAGGAAATGGACATTGACGGCGATTTCGAGATCTCCCCCATTGTGGGGCTCCTGGTCAAACCCGTGAAGTGGCTCTCCCTGGCTTACACCTATCGAGGCGGTTGGGAGCAGGAGATCCCGGTGAATTTCGTCTCCAACATGAAGGTCAGCTTTTTCGGAAATCCACTCATCGAAATGCCTATCGAAGCGGAAATCTTCCTGCAGGATTATTTCCTTCCCTGGAACATGACAGGCGGGGTGGCGGTCCGGCCCATGGAGCGGCTTCTCGTATCCATCGATGTGACCTACTACAACTGGTCGAGCTACAAGCTTCCCGCCTGGCGCGGGCCCATCAAGGAATGGAACAACACGGTGGTACCCCGGGTGGGCGTGCAGGTCCGGGTCTGGGACGAGCTCAGGGCCCGGGGCGGTTACTACTATGAAGCAAGCCCTGTCCCGGATCAGTCCGATGTGGAGAGCAACTACCTGGACATGGACAAGCACGTCTTTTCGGTGGGGCTTGGCTACGGTTTCACCAAGCTTCCCTGGATCGGAAAACTTCCCCTCTACTACCCGGTGGAACTGGACGGGTTCTTCCAGTTTCAGTACCTGCCCAAGCGCACCCAGATCAAGGATCCTGCCCTAGAACAAGATAGCTGGTACATCGACGGAGTTTGCTACGCCTTTGGGATCGGCGTTTCGACGGGGTTCTGAGCCGCTCCGGAGAACCCATCCACTCCAAAGAACAAAAAACGCGGGGTCAGCGGGACATCCGGAGGATCCGAACACCCGGGGAGGGCCCGGTCACCTCGCCGGAAGGGTTTCGTGCAGGGTTCGGGCAAGCGTCAACGCCCCTTGCCTGTCGTGGATCGTCCCCTGGATCCTCGCCTCCCCCAGGAGCCGGAGAATGCGCCCCACCCGGGGTCCCGGGGGGATGCCCAGTTCCGCCATCAATTCCCTCCCCGAAAGCAGTGGACGGACATCCGGTGACACGGCGTCTCGCTCGACGCACAACGAGAACAGCGAATCCATGAGTTCATGGTACGACCGCATCCAGCCCGCCTCGGTACCGCTTCCTCCACTGGCATCCACATCGGCCAGGGACAGGATGAGCACCCCCATGACATCCGGACCCACACGTCGCAGAAAACGGATCTTTGCCCTCTCGGAAAGCTTTCCCATCCGTAAGGCCTGCGTCATGTGTACCGGACCCATGTGGTAACGGACCCAGTTTCGGATCCTTTCCCGGGCGACCCGACCCATCCGGATCCGCTCCATGAGAGCCGTAACGGTCTCCGCGCTTTGCCGCTCGTGCCCGTAGAAATGGATCCCTCCGTCGGGGTCCCGGCTTTGGGTCGAGGGTTTGCCCAGATCGTGGAACAGTGCCGCCATCTTCAGCAGGGCCCGGGTTCCTGACGGGCGTTCCAGCCAGACATCCACGGCCTCGTTCCAGCGCGGCAGCGCACTCCTCCCTTCCAGCAAACCGGCCTCCATGAGGCGAAAGCTTTCCAGGGAGTGCGACCATCCGTCCAAATGGTGGTGTTTCCCCTGTGCGAGCCCCTTGAGCCCCTTGATTTCCGGAAACAGGGCCTCCAGGAACCCGCACCGGTCCATGATCTCCAGGGTTCCATAGCTGCCGGGCAAGGAGAATAAGCGGATCAGTTCGTCCTGGATCCTCTCCCCGGCGCTGGAGTGGATACGTTTCCGCTCCCTGGCGATGATCTTCAGCGTCCCTTCTTCGATCTGAAAACCGAGGGATGCGCTCAACCGGAACGCCCGGAGCATGCGAAGGGGGTCTTCCCGGAAGGAATCCGGCCGAACCGTACGCAGGGTATGGCCCTGCAGGTCTTCCAGCCCCCCCCGGGGGTCCCACCAGCCGTGGGGGGGATCGCTCCCCGGATGGGTGGCCAAGGAGAGTGCCATGGCGTTGCAGGTGAAATCACGCCGATCCAGGTCTTCGCGGATATCCTGTCCCTGCATCGCATTGAAATCCAGAGTGATCCTTTCCTCCCCGGCACCTTGAGGCCTGCAGATCAGGCGGATGACCCCCCAGCGTTCATCCAGGACCACCAGGCGTGCCGGCAGCCTGTCCGCAACATCGCGAGAAAGCGCCTCCACATCCCCTGCAGTGACGAAATCCAGGTCCGGCACCTGCTTGCGGCCCAGGCAGAAATCCCGAAGGGCTCCTCCCACCAGGTAGAGGTCATTTCTGCGGGAAACAGGGACGGCCTTCATTACCCGGACCACGGACGGTTCGCGCAGGATTTCCTTCCGCAGCAGGCCCAAGCTTTCCGGATCGTAGTCCCTACCCTTCACGGGAACCTCACACTAGGCACGGTGCCGCCGTGCCCGGAAATCTCAGAGATACGGGAGAGGACGAAACCACTTCCCTTACACAGGGTCCCTGACGAAAACGACCGTTCGGCCTCTGGTGGATTTTTCGGGTCAAGAAAGAACCTAACGAACGCAGGTCGTCGTGTCAAAACGGGAGAGTGTGAATATACGCAGGACAGCGGGATATTGTACGCTCATATCTCCGGGGGGATGCAGTGAACCACGGTCCTCAAGCCTTTTTCTTCACAGAAAAAGCGTACGTTGAGAAACAGCTGGATCAACCACATGCTTGTTTTCATATGTCGTGTGACCCGTGGCACACTGATCATGGAGGGTCCCCGGCTCAGGGCCATGTACGGCAGAAGCTGATCCCCCAGCCACGGGTCCGTGGATGCACGGGCATGATAGGTCTTGAGAAGCCGTTCCACCGCCTCCTCGGCCACCTTTTCCCCATGGAACCCCTTCTTTCCCAGAGCGGAAGATCCGATAACAGAATCGCCGATCCTGGCCCAAAGGACAAGACCGCTGCCGGGAGATTTTGCGGCCCCGCAATCGATGTCGATCCGTGCCGGGACGTGAAGCGCATCCGTGAGGAGCCGTTCGGCGACCCGCTTCTGCTTCTCTGCCTCCCGTTTCTGCCCTGCGGCGCCGGATATGTGCGACACGCCCCAGGCCCCCGCCGCTTCCGCGGCGTCTTCCTGAAGGACCAGCGGCATGAGCAACTCCCCTTCGTGAGGGTCCACCCGCACGCGGACGATGCCGCCGCCTGCCGGAAAGTACCCCCGCTTGACGTTCTGGAAATCCACGCGGAGCCCCATCTTCTCCAGCATTTTCAGCTTGACGTTCTTCACATAATCACACGAGGGGGCGCCCGGCACGTCGGTCCCTCCGCGAAGGGTGAGATCCACAGGTCCCGGTGCCCCCAGGGAAGACAGGAGCAGACACTGAAAGACCAGGGATACGGAGCCCGCGGTACCCGTATCCAGTTCGAGCCGGGTCTGTTGTATGTTCGATGGGGAAAAGGTGAGCTCCCGGGCGCCGATCCGCAGCGGAGACGTTTTTGCACCGCACATGCGGGAAAGCCCTTGGATGGAGGTACAGTGCTGTGCACGCATTCCGGGTGTGCGCCGCCCTGCCCGGATGTTCTTGATGTGGCAGTCCATACCGGTCAAGGTGGAGAGAGCACATGCCGTTCGCACGATCTGCCCTCCTCCTTCGCCAAAGGAACCATCGATCCGGACGCTTCCTTCAGTGAAACGGAGACGTTGTGCTGGTATCTTCATGGCTTCCTCACAGACCGGAATCCGGCCGTCTGTTGCGGAAAACAAAAAAAGACCGCCTGGGCGATCTTCTTCCTATTCGGGGGGAAATGTGGTGGCGGTGCAGGGAATTGAACCCCGGACACTACGGATATGAGCCGTATGCTCTAACCATCTGAGCTACACCGCCAAAAGGTCTGAGGCCTTCCCGATGATGCTCATGTACTTTAGCAGATTACATGGAAAACTGCAACGCTTCCGGTCAGGTCCCTACGGGTTCCCCGATAAGAATCACGGTCATGTCCGTCAGCAAAGGACGCCGCTGCAGGACCAGTGTGGCCCGGCAGATGCGGTGCGGATCCGCACAGTCAACGCAGACACCATCGCCCGTGCAGGGCAGTTCCAGGCCCAGGCTCCGAGCACGCAGCGGCGCAACGTCCTCGATCCGCTTGAAAGCGGCGTTCCGGTCCGGTACGATCTTCTGGACTCCCGTCAGGAGCATGACCTTCCCCGGGCCGAAGGTGGTGGCGGCGATCCGGTTTCCGATCCCGTCGCAGCTCACCAGTTCCCCCGTCTCGGTCACGGCGTTGACGCTGGCCAGGAACAGGTCGCAGTGGAGCTGATCCCGGCGGCACTGCATCGACTCCTCCTCCGACAGGACGGGATCCCAGTGATCCAGCAGCTTCACTCCTTTTTCATTCAGTGCCTCGGGCAGATTCATCTGCCGCAACGTCTGCGACCCTCCCAGGCCCACCCATGCGCCTTCCTCCACCGCATCCAGCACCATCTGCTTTGCTTCTGCCGCTTCGGGCACGAAGAAAGCGAGAAACTCGTTGGATTTCAATGCCTGCAGGGTGGTGGCGATCTGTTCCTCCGATATGGGAAAAGGCTGTTCAGTCATCGTTTTCTCTCCTGGGATCCGGAGACGGTTTTGCATCGGCCTCCTCTGTTTCCGGAAACAGCTTCTCGAAAAAGGCAGGGTCGTAAAGAAGCGCTTGGGCCTCCCGGTATGGATTCGACGTCCCCATCTCCACCTTCTGGAGGCGGTTCCGAAAGCCGGGATCTTCTTCCTCCAGCCTCTCCACAGATCGCTGAAACCGGTAGAAAAGGATTTCCAGGAACTGCTGCCGACGGGTTTTGGAGATCCGTTCCGACCGTTCCGGTGAGGCCTCCCGGAAAACCCACCGGTCCGCAAGAGCCTGTTCCACAGAGTCGATGCCCCGTTCCTTGTTGGCCTGGCACAGGAGAACAGGGATCTTCCACCCGTCGGTTCCGGTATCGTTCATCTCCACCATGGCCTTGAGCTCCCGCTCCATCTGCTGGGCACCTTCCCGGTCGGCCTTGTTTACGATGAACAGGTCCGCGATCTCCATGAGGCCCGCCTTCATGGTCTGAACGGTATCCCCGGATTCCGGAACGAGCACAACCAGGGTGATATCCACCAGGTTCATCACATCCAGCTCCGTCTGCCCCACCCCCACTGTCTCCACGATCACACGGTCCAACCCGCTGGCATCAAACAGGCGAAGAGCGTCTCCGGTGGCGCGGGAAAGACCGCCATGGCTTCCCCGGGTGCTGAAACTTCGTATAAAAACCCCATCGTCCAGGGCGTGCCGCTGCATTCGGATTCGATCTCCCAGGACGGCCCCGCCTGAAAATGGGCTGGACGGGTCGATGGCGATTACGCCCACGGTTCGGCCCCGTGACCTCATCCGGGCGATCAGCGCGTCCACCAGGGTGCTCTTCCCGGCGCCCGGCGGGCCTGTAACGCCAATGGATCGGCATCTGCCGGTAAGGGGGAAGATCCGTTCCATGATTTCCGGGACGTGTGGGGAATCGTTCTCCACCATCGTCAGAAGCTTGGCCAGCGCAAGCCGGTCCCCGGCGATCATCCGTTTCAGATATTCGTCCCATCCAACAGGGGTTCGGTTCGTTGTCAAGTCAGCAGCTCCTGCTCTCTCATGGATACCGGTTTTTCCGTGGGGGCAACCTCATCGGGCTCGTCCAGGGAGGAAAAAAAAGGAAGAGGAAGGTCTCCACGGAAGCCGCTCATGATCGGTTGCCGCACAGGGTGGAGACCAAGCGGGGAAATACCGTCGAGGCCGACCCCTGCAGAAAGATGTCCGTAACACTGCCGGTCAGGGGGGTTTCCCGGACGTTGATCTCGATGACGACGGCCCCGCTGTTTTTCGCTACTTCCGGGATCTGGCTTGCGGGATAGACCGTGGCGGACGTTCCCACGACCAGCATCACACCGCACTGTCGCGCGGCCACCTGGGCACGGAACTGGGGCTGTCGGGGGATCTGCTCGCCGAACAGCACCACGTCGGGCTTGAGCACGCTCCCACACTCGCATAAAGGCAGGCCCTTTTCCGGATCAAACGTCACATTCTCCCTGTGGTATTTCGTTTCGCAAAGCAGACAGCTCAAAGACTGGTTGCTTCCATGATACTCAATGACATCGGTGTTTCCCGCCCGCTGATGAAGACCGTCCACGTTCTGGGTGATCACACTGGAAAGGTACCCAAGTTCCTCCAGACGGCTCAATCCGAAATGGCCGGGGTTGGGATCGGCCCGGTCCACGATGCTCTGTAGTTCTTTTAGCAGGGTCCAGGTCTTGTCCGGGTTTTCCCGGAACGCATCGATGTGGGCGTACTCCATGGGATCGAAACGGTCCCAGAGTCCACCGGGGTCCCGGAAATCCGGTATGCCGCTGTCCACGGATATCCCCGCACCTGTGAGGGCCACAACGCGACCCCGGTCCAGTATCTCCCGCGCCGCCCGCTTGTAGCAGGCGGTTCGTATCTGTTTTTCCCGTAGACTTTCCAGGACGTTACGAAAAGGCAGGTTCATCGCTTACTCCGGTCCCGCCGTAGTTGTGATTCCTTTTTCTCCCCTCGCTTCGGGATCCGTACGATCATAATAAAATTCAACGGGAATGCCAAGGAACCCGGGGTCTATTCATGATCCGGTTCCGGTACCGCTCCCCTTTCCATCCGGAGAAAAAGGATATCCAGCGGGAAACGGAGGCCTCTTTCCCCCGCATCGCCTCGACGGGTAAGAGATCCGGTTTCTATGGATAGAGGGATGCTCCCTGCCTCTTCACATCCATGCTCGTGTATTGCAGCAATTTGATATCAAATCCACATTTTTCCTGAACGTCCAGAAAAACATATTCCGTTGTAAAACCTGGGAAGGCATCGGATCCCCGGCCGTAGACGCTCACTCCGTTTCGTCTGTACATCTCTGCCCTGCTGTGAATGTCCTGAACGACAAACCCGATATAACGAAGCCCCTCGGACCGGTTTTCGGGGTCTGCTCGAGGTTCGGCCCTTTCAGGCGGCAGCGGGTTCAGCTCCAGCTGCACCTTTCCGAGAACTGCGATGGCCGTGCGGCCTTCCCCCTCGGCATAGACCCAGGGGCCGATTCCCAGCGAACCGTCCAGACATCGGATCGTACGGTCCAGATCCTGGACAACCATTCCGACCTGAACGATCCTGCCAAGTTGTAATCCTCGGTCCTTTGCAGTGAATTGATCGTTGTAAGCCTCATCTTTCCATACACGCATGGCGGGGATCCAGCAGAGGGACTTTCGTATCCTGGACTGCACCTGCAGCAGCCGGCCCTGGCCAACCCGCAACGGAACGTCAAAGGAATTCAGTAATCTTGCCTTGGCGATTTCAAGAACCAGACCTCCGCAACCTTCTATCTGAAAATAGGCGTGTTCAAGACGAAGGGGCAAAGGTACGGAGGGTATGTCCGTCCCTTTTTGGAGAAGGGGAATATTTCTGGTCGTCAAGCTTATGAGGGCTTCGTCATAATCGACCGATTCAAAAGCCAAATGATGAAGGCCCTGTTTTTTTCCTCCAAAATATTCCTCATGAAGCGTTTCACCCGAGACAACCTGAATCAGCTCCAGCTGTATATCCCCTGAAAACCATATTCCCGCTTTGATACGAACCTCGGTCTCGATCCCCTTGACCGTGCAGTTGACGATTTTGTCATGAAATGAAGCCCAGGGGCCCAGCCCGAAGGTTTTCTCCAAAAACGCCATGGTTCCTTCAAGGTCCCTGACGACTGCAGCCACCTGGAACGGTTTCCCGAATCGTATCGGAATCGGATCCGGATCGGGATTCCGTTGAGTAGCGGTTTGCTCTGACGTTATTTTATTCTTGTTTTCCATCTGCATTCCCGGCCGACATGAGGTCATTGAAACGAGGGAGGTGATGAACACTATGAGAAAAAGAGAGGGTGTGGCCTTTTGATTCCTGTGGATATGAGAGATCTCGGTCCTCATGCCGGATTTTCCCCTGGCATCTGCAGTACATGCTCTTCCACGTGGCCCAGTCTAGAAAAGGTATCTGAGCCCCCTGTTTCATGCAACCTGTTTATTCCGCTCTGTTGTACGGCAGGGGTTTTTCTGTGAGGGCCTCTTTCGTGCAGCTTCGCCGCCCCCTTG
Organism: uncultured Thermodesulfobacteriota bacterium; assembly: GCA_964439795.1. Classification (GTDB taxonomy): domain Bacteria; phylum Desulfobacterota; class DSWW01; order DSWW01; family DSWW01; genus CAYTRL01. Next base: position 1,123 of record CAYTRL010000039.1, on the reverse strand, counting down.
AGTGTGCACGAGAGGAATGATAGGAATAACATGAATCATTTTGACTGCTTGAAAAGGAGATCGATCCGTGACCGAACGAACCCGTGTTGTGCGCCACAGCATTGCTTTCCGCTTCCTTTCCCGCAGACTGCCGCCGGGCCGGTTCCTAGCCTGTTGGTTGCTTTTTTTTCTGCTCTCCGGACCGTCCACCCTCCAGGCGCTCGTCCTCCAGGAAAAGACCCTTGACCGCTGGCCGGACCCGGTGGTTTCCGATTGCGGTCTGCTCTCCAAACTCCATGGCAAGTCGATTGCGGACATCCGGGTCGGTTCCTGGCGCGAGGGGAAACTGCTTCCCATCCCCTTTCAGATCGACGAACGGAACCAGAAGGGAGACCGGATCTACCTTTACGGTGAAAAGGCCAATCCGGGAGAGTCCAACGGCCGGGTGGACGCCGGCGACGAGATGGTCTTCATGGCGCGGGACAGCGGGGACCGTATCTCCCCCGAGGCGATTCCCGTGGGGGTGGAATCTTGGCAGGAGATGGAGATTCGTGATCCGATCCCCGGGGCAAAAGGGTGGTGCTACGTCCTGTGCATGTCCGACCCTGCCGCTTTCCCGCTCTCGACAAAAGATTACATCCGCTACGACCCGTCCTGTCACCCGAAAGACGCCCCTCCCGGGGAGTGCGTTTTCTCCGAGTTTGTGGAAGACCGCTTCTACCCCATGCCCCCGTACTTCCAGACCAAGCAGTTTCCCAACAACGGGTTTTCCCACCGTTAC
>CAYTRL010000039.1:0-351 GCA_964439795.1 uncultured Thermodesulfobacteriota bacterium | reverse complement strand
GGACGAGACCAACTACGTGGACCGGATGAAATCCCGCTTCGAGGTGGCGTTGATCTTCGGGACGGTGAAGGTGCACCTCGACGAGAACAAGATGACCTTTTATGAACGCGCCTACACGGACGGCCCCGTGCGACTCGTAAGAAAGATCCAGCTGATCATGGAACTCCCCATGGGGATCGAGGCCCCGGGGTTCGCCGTGGACCTTCTCTGGTACGACACCATCGTGGATGTCCCCATGGTGGTCAACTTCCCCATCAACCCGGGCCTGGTCCTGACCTACATCCAGATCACCCAGGGAGAAGACCAGAGCCACGGCGCCATGGGGATGCTCGTCTACAACTCCAACAACCC
>CAYTRL010000038.1:0-23030 GCA_964439795.1 uncultured Thermodesulfobacteriota bacterium | reverse complement strand
GAGCCATCTTTTTTCATGCTGGATAACCGAGTTGTCCCGTGGTTCCGGTTTCTATCACAAAGCCCCTGTCAATCCATCGAAGAGCGCCGGGCCGGATGAACTGCAAAGAAAGGAGGCGAGATGGAATACCGGTCGGTGAACGAGATGGTCCTCGAACGGGTGCGTCAACGTGGAGATCGGGTCGTGCTCCGGTACAAGCGCCAGGGCGCTTGGCATGAGGTCACCTGGCGAGAATTCAACGGGAGGATCCGCAACCTGGCGTTGTTTTTCGTGGAGCGGGGGCTGACCAAGGGCGACAGGGTCTGCGTCATCGGGGATACGAGACTGGAGTGGGACATCGCAGACCGGGCCATTCTCATGTTCGGCGGTGTCACCGTGGGCGTGTACCAGACGTTGCCGCCCGAACAGGTGCAGTACATCATCTCCCACTGCGAGGCGAAAACGATCGTTATCGAGAATAAGGAGCAGTTCGATAAGATCGTAAAGATCCAGACGCAGTGCCCGGAGTTGAAGCACTGGATCGTCATGGATCCGAACGGATGCGAGGGGCGCGAGTTCCAGGCGCTTGACGACGTCACCGGAAATTCCGGCAACCGAGAGGATCGCTTTGGAGAGGAGCTGGACCGGCTGTGCACCAGCATCGCTCCAGGTGATATAGCCACGCTGATCTACACCTCGGGCACAACGGGCCCGCCCAAGGGGGCGATGATCACGCACGGCAACCTGCTGGCGCAGGCGCATGTGATCGCCACCGAGACCGAAATCGACCCCGACACCGATTCGGCCATGCTGTGGCTGCCGCTGTCCCATATCATGCAGCGGGCCAATACCCTGGCCGGTGTCTGGGTGGGGGGAGAGGGCTACTACGTCGAAAGCATCGACAAGCTGCCCGAAAACCTGCTGGAGTGCCGGCCTACGATCTTTTATTCCGTCCCGCGGGTATTGGAGAAAGTCTACGCCAAGATCCTGGATGGAGCCGAGAAAGCGGGGTTTCCGAAGAAACAGATTTTCACCTGGAGTATGAAAGTCGGTCGGCGGGTCAGCCAGCACAGGCAGGAAGGAAAACCGCTCCCGCCTTGGCTGCGGTTGCAGCAGGCCCTCGCCGACCGGCTGGTGTTCGCCAGGATACGAGACGCCCTGGGAGGCCGGATCCGGCTCATCGCCAGCTCCGCCGCCCCGATCGCGCGGGAGATCCTGGAGTTCTTCCACGCAGCCGGGCTGCACGTGTGCGAGGCCTACGGTGCCACGGAACTGACCGGCGCCGTTACCATCAACACGCCGACGAGCTACCGGTTCGGAACGGTGGGCTACGTGGTTCCCGGCATGCAGGTACGCATCGCAGAAGACGGCGAGATCATGGCCAAGGGGGACATGGTGTTCGCCGGGTATTACAAGGACGAGGATCTAACGAAAGAGGTGCTCGGTCCGGATGGCTGGTACGCAACGGGCGACATCGGCGAGTTCGACGAGGCTGGTTTTCTGAAGATCACCGACCGAAAAAAGAACATCATCGTTACCTCGGGCGGCAAGAACGTTGCTCCGCAGAACATCGAGAACATGTTCAAGAGGAGCGTGTATGTCAGCCAGGCCATGGTTCACGGTGACAAGCGCAAGTACCTTACGGCCCTGATCACGCTGGAGCCGGAGACCCTGCGTTCATGGGCCACGGAACAGGGGCTTCCCTCGGAGAACTGGGAGGAACTGTGCCGTGACGAGAAGGTGATGGATTTGATTCAAAAGGGCGTGGACGAGCTCAATGGTCATCTGGCCAAGTTTGAGACGATCAAGAAGTTTCGTATCGTTCCGGAGGAGTTCTCCATCGAAAACGGCCTGCTGACACCCACCCTCAAACTCAAACGAAAGGTCGTCACCGAGAGATACATGGACCTTCTCGACTCCATGTACGAGACGTGAACCCGCTACGAGGCTCGATCAAGACCCTTCTGTGTAAGAACCTTGAAATGCAAAGGAGGCGGGATTCATGGCTCACATCTTCTTGAAAATGTGTGCGTAGCTCCTGCTCACCGTGTGAAATTCCGTCCGGCCCCTCAGTTTCAGGACCCCGCGTCCGGTGGGGGAACTGCTTACCTTGTCGATGTATCCTGCGTTTACGATCGTACCCCGATGAATCCGCCAGAACATATCCGGGTCCAGTTCGGCTTCCAGTTCGTGGATCGGCTTCCGGATGAGGTGTTCGCCTTCCCGCGTGGCGACCTCTGTGTATTTATAGCGAGACTGGAAGAAGTACACTTCATCGACCGGCACGAGCTTCAGGGAACCTTTTTCCTGGACCTTGATCCATCTCAGGGTGCGCGGGCCGCCGCCCCGCCGGACGTCGTTCAGGACCCGTTCCATTATTTCCGGGAGGTTCATGGGGGGGGTGACGGGCCCGGCAAGCCCGTTTTTCAGGCGTTGGACCGTTTTCTCGAGCCTCTCCGGGGTCACGGGTTTGAGCAGATAATCGATGGCTTCCTGTTCAAACGCCTCAACGGCATGTTGATCATAGGCCGTGATGAACACGACCCGGCAGGTTCCTGCAATGCGCCGGGCGACTTCCATTCCGGACAAACCGGGCATCCGGATGTCCAGAAAAGCGATGTCCGGCCGCAATTTTTCGATCAGGTCCAGCGCTTCGGGCCCGTTCCGGGCCTCTCCGCACAGCACAAGGTCCGGCCAGACCTCCAGGAGTCGGGCCTTCAGGTACACCCGCAACTGTTCCTCGTCATCCGCGATGACAGCCCGTATCTCAGTCATGAGGGATCTCGAGTACCACCTTGAGGCCGCAAGGCTGGCCTTTTTCCATGTTCAACTGCAGGACGATCTGTCCTTCTCCGCCATACAGGTTGTCGATCCGCTCCTTGATGTTGGACAGGCCAAAGCCCAGTTCGGTCTTCTCGTCGAATCCGAGCCCGGTGTCCGCGATCTCCACCCGGAGGGTCTGTTGTTCTTCCCGGATCCGTATGTGAATCGATCCCCCTTCGATCTTGGATTCCAGCCCGTGCTTGATCGCGTTTTCCACAATGGGCTGGATGATCATGGAAGGAAAAGCAACAGGCCGGATCCGGTCCGGGACATCGATGGTGTAGCGCAAACGGCTTCCCATCCGAAAGGAGAAAATGTCGAGGTAGGCGCGGATGATTTCGATCTCCTGTCCGATCGTGCTCGTGTTTTCCCGGGTCTTGTCCAGGGAAGCCCTGAGGTACTGCATGAACGTCAGCAGCATGGTTTTCCCTTTGTCCGGATCCGTATCGAGCAGACTCAGAATGCTGGACAGGGTGTTGAACAGAAAGTGGGGTTCCACCTGGGCCTGGAGCAGCCTGAGGTTGCTTTCCACGGCTTTCTTCTCCGTGGACAGCCTCCGGATCCGTTCATCCTGGATCAGCGTTTCCGCAGTAAAGGCGCGTTCGCGGAAGAAATACAGGTAGATGGCCACGGAGCCGATCATGCCGGCGTAAAATGTGTACAGGGTCACCATGTCTTTTTGATTTCTCAGGAAGTCTAACGGGGCCTTGCCGGATGCCATGACCGATCCGAGGAGCGAACCCAGGAGGGTTCCGAGGATCATGGTACCCACCACCAGGAAGACCTGGATCCACGTGTTCCGGGGTTTCAGAACCGCAAACGCCACCAAAAAGCACAAGCAGGCGGTCAGGCCGATGCACTGGGTAAAGAGAAAGGTTGCGGTCAGGTCCGCATGGGAGAAGTCCATCGCCCACATGTACAGGGCGGAAACCGTACAGGCGGCAAAGGCCCAGAAGAAGCAGACCAGGATTGTTTTCGGTGTGATGACGATCAGCCGCGTTTCCATGATCCCCCCGCGCTGATCCTATTTCTATTCCAGGAGGAATATACCATAAGAGTCGGTGACGGTTGTCATCATAATGCAACGGATTTGTAAAAAAAAGAAAGGAAGAAAACGGTTCAGAGTAGCGGTTGACCGGAGAGGAAGGAGCGCGAAGGATGTTCGTCCGTGAAAAGGAATCCTGCCCCCGTCATTTTTCCCTTTCCGAAACGGCTTCGAGCACTTCCCGCACCTTTGCGAGTAGGGTGTGAATGGTAATCGGTTTCTGGATAAAGTGGACGCCTTTTTCGATGATCCCGTGGCGGCTGATCACATCATCCGCGTAGCCGGACATGTAAAGAACCTTCAGATCCGGGAACCGAACGGCAAGACGTCGGTGAAGATCCCTGCCGTTCATCCCGGGCATCACCACGTCGGTCAACAGCAGGTCGACAGCCTCTTTTCGTTGTTCCATGAGATGTATGCACTGAGCGGGACTCTCGGCCGAGATGACGCGGTATCCGTGTTATTCCAGGAGGATGCAGACGAATTCGCAAACAGCCTTGTCGTCTTCGACCACCAGGATGGTTTCGCTGCCGCTGAAGACTCTCTGCGGGGGCAAAAGTTCAGGCGGGGTTGCCCGGGCGACCTCGGTTGCTTGGGGAAAACAGATTCTGAAGACCGTGCCTCTGCCGAGTTCGCTGCTGGCTGAAATATTGCCTTCGTGCTGTTTGACGATTCCGTGGACCGTGGCCAGTCCCAGACCCGTACCTTTGCCCGGTTCCTTGGTGGTAAAAAACGGCTCGAACACCTGTTTTATGGTTTGATCGTCCATTCCCGTGCCGGTGTCGCTCACCGTCAGCATCACGTGAGGCCCGGGCCGCAACAGACCCGAGAGGACCTCCGGACGGGTTTCGTCCACAAGCACGTTGGCTGTCTCGATGATCATCCTCCCCCCATCGGGCATGGCGTCCTGGGCGTTCACCGCCAGGTTCATGAGGATCTGTTCGATCTGGGAAACGTCGGCGCGGATGGGGTCCAGCGAACCGGCCAGTCGGGTTTCGATTTCGATGTTCTCGCGAATGGTACGCCTGAGGATCTTTTCCAGGTGACTCACGGTCTCATCGAGGTCGACCGTTGTCATATCGAGCATCTGCTTCCGGCTGAAGGCCAGGAGCTGCCGGGTCAGGTCCTTGGCCTGGTTGGCCGCCTTGAGCACTTGCTGTAGGTTTCGCTGCCGGGGGTCGTGGGGGGAGGACTCGCTCATCAGTATTTCCGTGTAGCTGATGATGGGTGTGAGCAGGTTGTTGAAATCATGGGCCACGCCGCCGGCCAGGCGGCCCACGGATTCGATTTTCTGTGCCTGGCGCAGTTGAGCTTCGAACCAGATCTCGTCGGTGATGTCCCGGGATATCCCCACCATTCCAATGGGCTCGCCGTGATTATTTTTCAAAATGCTCGAGGACATGCGGGTAGGAAACGTGACCCCGTCCTTTTTCTTGTGTCCGACTTCTCCCTTGTGGCTCCCCTTCTCTTTGACTTTCCTGTTGAACGGAAGGACTTCCTCGCTCATCTGCTCTTCCGTGTGGAAGATGCTCAAGTTTTTTCCCAAAAGGCACTTCGGATCGTCAAAACCGTGCATCTGCGCCCATGCGGTGTTCACAAACTGGAGATTGCCGTCCAGGTCAGCAATGGCGATTCCGTCCGGGGATTGCTCCAGCGCTTCACTCTGCCTGTGAACGGCCTGCTCGGCCTTCATGCGACCGTTGATTTCCTTCTCGAGTGCCTCGGCGCTCTCCTTGATCCGCAAATGGTTCAATCCCTGCTCCGCGATCATGACGGCGATTCCACTCAGAAAGGAAAGAACTCTCTTCAGTTGTTCTTCCGTGACCACGGGTACCTTGCTCAGGGCATCCAGATATTCATCCGGGTCAAATCCGTAGGTTTCGGCCTGTTTCCTGAACCGATCCATCCGGGGTTTGTGGAACAGAACCTGCCCGGTGGCAAGGCTGGCAAGGTGTTTCCCCCGGATGATGACAGGTGTCGCACCGTCCACAAGACCGTTTCCACAGGGTTTGATGTTCAGTTCTTTCAATTTTTTCAGTCTTCCCAGTAGATACTGGTTACTCTCCTTGCAGTGTTCCGCTGATTCCGGGCAGGCACGGTGGAATTTCGTGCACACATCCCGCCATCCGGTTGCGATGAGGATCTTGAGATCAGGATACGAAACAAAACCCGTGGTGAATCCGGTGGCCAGGGAAAACTCTTCGAAGATACCGCGGAGTCTTTCGATATCCACCAGGTCCCTGATCGTGTACTTGCCGTCAACCCGATGCGCCTTCAGGGAGAGAGAATCCGCCTCCCTGTCCTCTCCGGTATCACGCACGGTGGCCTCCTTCACGGGTGAAACCTTGCCGTCCTCTGTGTGGATATATTGTAAGAAAAAAAAGCAGCATTGGGAATTGAAATATTTTCCGGCTACTCGAAGCCCTCGAGAAAGGCCAGCACGTGCCGGCCGAGGACGTTGTGGTTGTAGCCGCCCTCCAGCAGGGCGTACCGTCGGCCCCGGCAGTGTTCCACGGAATAATCCCGGCAGGTTTCACCCAGGCGGCGGTAATCCTCCGCTCCGAGAAGGTCGCCCCAGTCTTCCTTTCCCCGGTCGAACCCCGCGGACACGGCCAGGATGTCACGTTTCCCGGCCTGCCTCAGTTCGTTTTCGATCCGGTCCAGGAAGCCTTGGGCCGTCCGTTCTTCGGGGTGAAGATACACAACCCGGGGGTCGGTGCAGAAGATGTTGTCGGTGCCGTCCCCGTAGTGCAGATCAAAGTCCAGGATCACGGCGTTCTCGACGGCCCCTTCGTCAAGGAGCGCCTTCAGGGACACGGCCACGTTGTTGAAATAGCAGAACCCCCAGCAACTGCCCGGGCTGGCGTGGTGTCCCGGCGGGCGGATCAGGCCGAAACAGGGTTCTCCGGCCAGGGCCGTCCGGGCAGCCAAAAGGGCTCCACCCGCTGCGAGGAGGGCAGTTTCATAGAGGTACGCGTCCTGCCGGATGGATTGTATGTGAAGCTTGTCGTGGACCCGGAGCAGGTCCTCCTCGGGCGCGTCCTCGGGTTCCACGAACTCGTAGCGTCCCTCCAGTGCGTCCCGGATGGCCTCGATCCTGCCCGGCTCTGCCGCCGGGTCCTGTGCGTAGATTCCGCAACAGGTCGGGTGGTAGATGATTTTCATCTGCGGCACTCCTCTTTGCCGGGTTTTTCGTGATTTTATTACATGACCTTTCCTGGACAACAAAACGGCCCCTCTATTTGCCTCCTTCCGGGCGGACGAGGGAGCGGAGGAAACGGACCGTTAAAAGCAGCAGGCATCCCAGGATCACGTACCTGGAAGCGCTGTGCAGGGTCCGCCAGAACGGGTTCGCCCGCTTGAGGATCTCGTAATCCTCCACGAAAACCGTCTCGCAGGCGCCGTTCCCGGTGTCGTTCCTCCGGGTGCTGGTCCCTCTCTGGAAAGCACCGCCGCTGTGCGAGTACTCCGCCAGGGTTCCCTTGAAGTATATCTGATCCCCCCGGGCGGTTTCTAGGATCCGCTCCTGAAGCGTTTCATCCGTGCACAGGAGGTGGTTGTTGGACAGACACGCATGGTGGAACCTTGCCCCCACTTCCGCATCAGGCCAGTAGCAGGTACATGTCCACGAGTCGTTGCTGAACTTCATCTCCTTGTACACTTCCGTCTCCAGGTTTTTCCCCCAGATCAGGCACAGGTCCTTGATGTTCAGGAAATCCTTCCAGCGGTCGTGGTGATAGATGTCCCACCAGGTTCCGCAGTTGTGATGGGACACGACCATGCCGTGGATCTCGTACGCGTGGAGCGGGGCGATTGTGTAGACGACTCCCCCTGCCTCCACGGTATAGGGGGCTGTTTTCACTTCTGTCTGAACCGGTTGCCGGAGGAGTTCGGGCAGCAGTTCCTCCCGGCCGGGAAACCGGTCCTTCCAGAACCAGGAGACCACGAGCAGGACCACAGCCGCGAACAGGGTTGCCGTCAGGATCCGGTTCCAGGGGAAGGAGGCCCGGGCCCCGCGTCGTCCGGTTCCTGCGGCGGCGGCCCCCGGGAGACGGGGTTCCGGGACCGCTTTGTACTTGCTGAAGATCAGGCCGCACCGGATACATTCCGGGGAGGATGCCTGTTCAGCACCGCACTTGGGGCAGAGCATTTTCTGCTCCTTGGAAGGGATGGCAAACGACGGAAATCGATCCGGTCCGATCGGTACCCTTAACTTCTACCGTTTTTTCGTCGAGCAATACAACACGGGGTCCTGTTGATCGTCATCTTTTCTCCGGGACCGTCACCCGGTTTGATTCCTTTCCATGATCAGGTTCGAGGAACTTTGAATGAGCCGTGAAACCCTAGACACAACAGGTGAGTCCGATGCCGGCTCGCACACGGACCCCCATCCTCTTCCCGAAACAGACGCGAGGGTGCGTGACGCCTATACGTTTCACAACAGCAGGTATCTTCGGTTTCGACCTTCGTACCCCGCCGGGCTTTTCGTATGGCTGGCATCGGTGGTGTCTTCACACCAGAAGGCCTGGGATTGTGGCACGGGTTCCGGACAGAGCGCCGTGGGGCTGGCGGATCATTTTAACCGTGTTGTTGCCACGGATGTGAATAAGGACCAGCTGGATTATGCCATCGAACATCCAAAGGTTCTCTATGCCCTGGGTTCGGCCGAGGAGAGCCCGCTGCCAACTCGAAGCGTTGATCTTGTCACCGCTTCCTGCGCGGTCCATTGGTTCGATCGTGAAGCATTCTTCCAGGAGGTAAAGCGTGTACTGAGGCCCGGGGGCGTGATCGCGGTCTGGACGTATACCTGGCCCCATGTGGGCATCCATGCCGTGGATAAAATCCTGGAATATTACAGGAAGGATATTTTAGGACCTTTCCTTGGCGAGGAATTTCACATCCACTACCACCGGTATCGAAACCTTTCCTTTCCCTTCGATGAGATGGCTGCCCCCGGCTTCCATCTCCAGTGTAACTGGAACGCCGACGGTCTGCTGGATTTTCTTTCCACCTGGAGTGCGGCCCAACTGTACCTGCATGAAACCGGTCTTGACTCCACCCGTACCGTGCGAAACGATCTGGCGGCGGCATGGGAAGAACACGCGGTGCGGGACAGGGTGGAGTTGCCGCTCTACTTCCGGGTGGGCCGGGTGGAACCATAGTCCAGGGCAATCCTTACTCCACCGGATACCGTTCCGCCAGGTCCGCAGGGATCCCCCCCTCCCGGGCAATGGACGCCAGGATGTCCACCGTGTCCCGTGGGACCCGCTCCTTCCGGGGGTCGTCGGGCAGGACCTGATAGAGCCCCAGCGGCACGGTCATCCCATGGTTCCACTCGTAGTTGTCCATGAACGCCCAGTAGAAGTACCCCCGCACGTCGATGCCCCGGGCCACGGCACGGGCCAGCCAGGTCAGGTTCTCCACCACGTAGCGGATCTCGGTCTCCATATCGCCCTTGGGAACGTGCTGGCCGTTGTTCTCCGTGATGATCATGGGCAGCCCGTACCGCTCGAACAGGGTTTCCACGGACTCGTACAGGCCCCGGGGATAGATCTCGCTCATGTCCAGGGAAAGCGGGTCAAAGGTGGTCAGCGGGGAGAGCGCCGGCGCAAAGGGCGCCGGGAGCCCCGCCACCCGGATCCGCACCTTGTAGTTGACCCCCAGGAAGTCGTTTCGGCCGGCCAGATCCTGGCGAAAGACCGCCTGGCCGTCCATGTCCTCGTCAAACATCCCCAGGGTGACGGCGTCCAGGAAGGCCGTGTTCCACAGGTAGAAGACGTTTTCCGCCGCCTGGCGGTCCAACTCGCTGGCCGGGTCTTCGGGAGCCACCGGCGCATAAGCATGGATCAGGCCCACCCGGGACAGGGCCCCGTCACCGTCCGCGTCGATCCCGTCGTTCTTCTTGACCGCATCGTACATACGGGCATGGGCCGTGACCATGGCCTCGTAGGCGGAAGTGAACCCGTCCGCGTCCAGGAATACCGCCGGCGGGTTGGAGCGCATGGGTGTGGGTAGCAGGTGGCCGGAGAGCAGCACGGCGAACGGCTCGTTGAGCGTGCCCCACAGGTCCACCTCCGCGCCGAACTCCCGGGCCGCGAACCCGGCGTACTTGGCGATTTCCCGGAGGATGTTCTCCCGGTCCAGCCACCCGCGGCGTTCACAACCGTCCGGATCCAGGGTACAGCCCACGCCGTCGTGCACCCACAGGGGCTGGGTGTAGTGGTGCAGGGTGACCAGGGGGGTCAGGTTCCGTTCCCTCAGGGCCCGGAACATGTCGTGATAGTGGTCCACCGCGGCCGGGTCGGCCGCGGCCCGGAGGTTCTCGTGGCCCTCCACCCCGATGGTGGAGCGGGGGAAGATGCGGCTCCACTCCAGGCTCATCCGGAAGGCGTTGTGCCCGCAGGGACCGGCTGCCAGGTCGAAATCGCTTTCATAAAGCTCCCAGTGCCCCGGCCCGATGGTTGCCGGGTCGCCTCCGTCGAGAAAGGTGCGCCAGAGGCCCGTGGTCGCGGGCGAGGTCACATAGGCATACCAATCCGAGGCCGCGTCCACACACCCCGGGAAGGAGGGAGTGGGGCAGCCCATGTCGCACTGGAAGCCGGCCGTGGCCGCGCCGAACAGAAACTCCTCCGGAAAGGCCCGGGCGGGGTCTGTGCCTGAAGGCGGCGGGAACAGGTCCTCTGCGCCCGTCCCCCCGCATCCCGCGCAGACAGCGGCAGCCAGCAGAAGAAAAACCGTTCGATTCATCAGCGTCCGACTCCTTCCACAACAGCAGGATACGGGAGCGGACGAAAGGGTGTCAAAGACGGCGCTGCAACGGGACATCAGGAAGGTTCGGCTGCCGGCAGATCCCGCTCCCGGCCAAAGGGCCTGAGGAAAACAAACAGGGCCGGAGTCACCAGGAGGTCCGCGGCCAGGGCGGACAGGATGCCCACGCTGGAAAGCAGGGCCATGGAAACCATGCTGCGCATCTCGGACAGGGCGAAGGTCATGAAACCCGCGGACAGGATGATGGAGGTGAACAGGATGGCGGGGCCCACCTTGATGAAGGTCTGGCGGTTCGCTTCCCGGTACCGGCCGGTCCTGTCGAATTCCTGCTGAAAGTGAAAGATGTAGTGCACCGTGTCGTCCACCGCGATGCCGATGATCATGGGCATGACCATCACGGTGACCATGTCCAGCTGGATGCCGGCCGCTCCCATGATGGCGCCGATCAACAGGATCGGGAAGGTGTTGGGGACCATGGAGAGGAGGCCCACCCGCAGGGAGCCCAGGAGAAAGATCATCATGAGGGTGATCACGCCGAAGGCGGCCAGCACGGACCGGACCTGTCCCCGGCTGAGCAGGTTCACCATGCGCACCATCAGGGGAGCCTCCCCCACGATCCGGATCCGGGTCCCCGGCGGCAGGCGTTCCCCGCCCAGTTCCAGGACCTGCTGGAAACGGTCTTCCAGGACCGTGGAGGTAGACCTGACCTGGACCGACAGGCGCAGGTTCCGGTAGGCGTAGTCGGTCCAGTCCTGAAGCTCCTCTCCTCCCGACATCTCGTAAAGGAGCAGGTACTGGGCCACGAGATCGCGGGAGGACGGGATGCGGTGGAATTCCGGCCGGTTCCGGTTCATGCTCATGTGGATGTCCTTGACCATGTCCACCAGGGAGGTGGTCACCACCGTGGAGTCCCAACCGTCGATGGTGCGGGCCAGGGTGTCCATCGCTCCCAGCACGGCCGGGTCCCGGGCCATGCCGTCCTCGGGCAGTTCCACGGCCACCTCGTAGGAGTAGAGTCCTCCCAGGCTCTCCATGATGTGCCTGGAGTCCCGGACAAAAGCGACTTTGTTCCCCAGGATCTTCAGAAGATCCGATTCCACATGGATCTTCAGGGTGAAAAAGATACAGAACGCCACCAGGGCAATACAGGCCAGCCCCAGCAGGGCGGGTTTCCTGGTCACCAGATCCGCCCACCGTACCATCCACCCGTCCAGGCGGTCCCGTGAGCCCGTGGCCACTTCCGCCTGCGGTTCCCGGTCCCGGCCGAACGAGAACAGGATCGGCACCAGCACAATGACCAGGAGGTAGGTGAGCAGGGCCCCGGCGGCGCACAGGATCCCCATCTCCTTCACCGGTTGGATGGGAACCAGCAGAAAGGATGCGAACCCCACGGCGGTGGTGGCCGCCGTCACGCAACAGGGCCAGCCCGAGTGAAAGAAGGCGTACCGGATCGCCTCGGCCCGGCTGCCGGTGCGACGGAACGCCCGGTTCAGGTGGTTGATCACGTGCACGGAGTAGCTGATGGAGATGACGAGAATCAGGGTGGGCACCACGATGCTCACCAGGGTGAGCGGAAAGCCGATCCAGCCCATGATTCCGTAGAGGATCACCAGGGTGGAGACGATCACCAGGAAAGGTGCCGCCACACCGCTGAAGCTTCGGAACAGGACGGTCATCAGGACCACGGAAACCACCAGTGCGATCAGGCCGAACCGTGTTCCCTCCCGTTCCGTGACTTTGTCGATTTCGAAGTCGAGCATCGGCATGCCGGTGGCCGTGACCCGGATCCCTTCACGGCGATGCCGGTCCAGGATGACCCGCAGGGCCGGTGCGATGAGCTTGCGCGGATCGGCCACGGACCTCAGGGATGGCTCTCCCTTTTTCGGTGCCGGGGCTTCGGAATGGATGCGGTCCGCCAGGATCACCTCGTCAGGGGGCAGGTCCGACTGGTCCAGGGGGGAAAAGCCCTTCTTCACGGGGAGGAACACCTGATCCGGGATCGGTTGGAAGCTGATGAAGATGCCCGTCTTCCGGCCGTCCCTGGAGAGGATCCGATCGACGTAGATCGGCTTGGAAAGGGCCCGTTCCCTGATTTCCATCAGGGTGTCCCTGTCCCCGGGGATCGCATGGCCCACTAGGTCCTTCACCTCCAGCGTGTCGTCGTCAGCCTCGATGAACTCGATCCCGGTCAGGGAGGTCACCTGGTCCACGAACGGGAGGTTCTCCCTAAGGTCTTCGCAAAGGAAGCGGATGAACCCCAGGGTTTCAGCGCTGAAGATGTCCCGGGCCTCCACCAGGAGGAAGACGAACTCCTCGTTGCCGAACAGCTCCTTGAACCGCTCGTTCTGGGTGATGAGATCGTCGGTATCCGGAAAAAAGGATTCGTTGGAGGAATCGAATACGAGGCGTTCGGTTCCCAGGTAGCCGGTTCCCACCAGCAGAAGGATCAGGACCAGGAACAGGAAGCGGAACCGTACGATCACGTTGTTCCCGATCCGTTCGAAGGCGCGGTTGATCTTCTGATGTCGCATGGACGCGTTTCTCCGAATTCCCCTTCAGGTGAATCCGCCCGGGCTCTCAGTCAGGTATTCCGTTGACCTGATCGGTGGCCGGCGCTATGATGTGAGTAGTTACTCACTTTTCCATAATATGAGTAGTTACTCGCTTAGTCAACCCTTATTCTCACAGAGGATCCCATGGCAAGGGTCGACCCGCTGCAACCACGCAAGAAGCCTGTCCAGGAAAGGTCCCGGCTCACGGTGGAGAGGATTCTGGACGCCGCTTCCCAGGTCTTCTCCGAACGGGGGTTTGCCGGGGGGACCACCAACCACATCGCGGAGCGCGCGAGGGTATCCGTGGGGTCCCTGTACCAGTACTTCCCGAACAAGGATGCGATCCTCATGGGGTTGATGGAGCGTCACATGGCTCAGGGACAGGAGGAGATCGCCCGGTGGGTGGGCAGGATGGGCAACGGCGATATCGATCGCAGGGGTTTGCTGCGGGCCGTGGTGGAGACGCTGGTGTCCGATCACACCACCGACCCCCGTCTCCACCGGGTCCTCCTGGAGGCGAGCCTGCGCTCTCCCTCCCTGCTTCAGAAAGGAAGGGAGATGGTGGATGAGATGGCGCTCCAGGTGGAGAGGGTCCTACAGCAAACTCCGGGCACCCGGGTCAAGGACCTGGCCCTGGCCTCCCGTCTGGCCACCCTTACGGGCTTCATCCTCACGCACTGGTACATTCTGTTCGGTGCGGAACAGATCCATACCGGCAAGTTCATCGACCAGGTGGTGGACATGCTCTCCGTGTACCTGTTCGGCGAAGATCCCGCGAACCCGTGAAGTGACTGTTAACGGTCGGAGCCCACGGAAGAGACCTCGCACACTCCCACACTGCTGAAAAATGCGGCGTGATGATCTAGCAATCCGTTGAAAAACAAGGACTCTATGTATTTCGTCCTTCCGGACTTGATCCGGAATCCAGTATTTTCAGGCACTTCTGGATCCCGGCGCTTGCCCCACAATACGATCCGGGGCCGGGATGACAATAGATAGGACTTTATCGACGGACTGCCAAGGGGCGATGGCGCCGTAAGAGTTTAAAATTAGCGAATGTTGCGAGGAGCCGCAGGCGACGCGGCCCATGCGATCCTGGTTCGAGACAGCCGGAGCAGCACGGGGAACTTCTTCGTGGACGAGGACGTGCTGGCCGGGGAGGGGATCACCGATCTGGGTTCGTACGCCGTGGAACCCGGCCAAGAGTTGATCCCGGACCTGTTCCTCTGAATCCCGCCGATCCCTGCGCAGAACCTCCTGATGATGCGGGACGAAATTTTCCCGGAATCATTGGGGAGAAGTGTTGTCCCGGAACTCCTGCTTCTTGATCTTCTTGACCTCTGAGGCCTGCAGGGTGACCGTGTTTCCCGTGGTGGCGTCCTCGAACACGATGCTTCCGCTTTTGTTCCGGTCCAGGTCCTTGGTGTAGTAGACCTTTTCCGAACCCGGGTCCGAGACCTTGTAGTAGGACGAACATCCCGCCGCGAATGCCGCCACGGTCAAGATCAGTACGGCAGATACAATCTTTCTTTTCATCTGAGAGGCTCCTTTTTGTTTTTTGGGAATGTTTGATCCGGATGTCTTATCCTGGAGAGCAGCTGACTTCATCGTGTATGGGTAGCCGGTCACATGAGGGTCTGCAGGGACATGAGAAACATCATGTCCCCCTGGGCCTGCATCTTTCCGCTCATGAAGAGGACCTGGCCGTTCGTCTCTCCATTCTGCATGTCCACCCAGTCGGACATGGCGAGCTTGATCGTGACCTCGGGTGTCGCCTCCCCGTTGAAGACCAGGTCCGCGAGCATGATGTCGCCCGTTTCTCTTCGCAGCTCCAGGTGCAGGGTACCCTTGGTGGCCAGCAGTTTGTTATAGCGGTCCAGGTCCGCCACCTGGGCGGGATCGGTGAAGCGGTCGATGACCCCTTCGGTCTTCCCGGTGACCGCGTCCCGCCAGTCCGCCTCGCTCACCTTCAGGGCGATCATCGGCTTCTCGATGCCGCCCTCCACGATTTCCAGGTCCTTCCCGTCCTGGACGCGCAGGCAGTAGATGAGGTCATCCACGTGGAACTGCAGGGTGAACTCCTTTCCCGCCATCATCGACAGGTCGGTCTGGCCGGAGATCTCCTGGAACTGTTCCGGGACGATCTTCGTGAAGAAGTCATGGACGCCGACATCCTCGGATACGGTGAACCGGACCATGGCACAACCTCCTGTGAACGGTTTCCTTCGAAGAGGGGTTCGGGTTTTCCTGCGGAATACCCGGGACGGTTCCCCTCGGGATGTAATGAAAAATAGTGGGAGGGAGCAGCCGTGTCAACCGGTTTTTTCATGTTCCAGCATCGAAAGCAGGTCCTGCCAGCACGAGATCCTGGGTACATCCGGCGGGAGTGTGGTCCGGTCCGGAGAGAGCGGCGTCAGGGCGCTGGGGATGTCCTGGTCCGTCACGCAGGTGGTCAGAACGGGCTGCAGGCCCGCGTCCCGTGCGCCCTGCACGTCGGCCTCGGGATCGTCCCCCACGTAGAGCACCCGGTCCGCCGGCTCTCCCAGCCGATCCAGCAACTCGCGAAAGACGCTGGAGTGAGGCTTGCGGTAGCCCAGGTCCCCGGAGATGAGTACGGTCTGGAAAAACCGGGGGAGCTCCAGCCGATCCAGGATTTCCCTGGCCGCCGGCCCGTGGGTGAAATTGCTCAGCAGCCCCAGCCGGTACGTTCCGGCAAGCTCCCCAAGGAGCTCCGTCGTCCCGGGCAGGAGGAAGCAGTTCGGGTAGAAGGCCTCAAAGTAAGCCTCCACCGTCCTGGAAATCTTCGGGTCTTCCGGGGAGAGGGTGGTTCCGAGGGTCTCCAGGGCGTCGGCGATCCAGAAACGGTTGTGCGTCTCTTTCCCTTCCTTCTTGGTTTCCTCAATGTGCCGGATCGCCGCCTCCACGTACCCATCCCGGAATGAGGCTTTCTCCACCTGGATTCCCTCCCGGTGCAGTGCTTCGATCAGGTTATCATGCGCTTCCTGCATGGCCCGGGGATGGGCGGTGATCAGGGTGTTGAAGAGGTCGAAGCCGATCGCTTTGGGGCTGTTCATGGAATGTGCTTTCCTTTCCCGGGTCCCGGCCGCTCTCTGTGCAGCCGTACGGTTCCCGAAGGTTCATTATTTTCCAATCCGGGCAAAAAGGAAAGCGGCCTTCGGCGTTCTTGAGCGGAAAGGGAGAAACCTTTATGGTGGAATGGAGGCGCACGTTGACGGAAACGTTCAAGGAGGACCCGAATGGCCGGCTTGAAGGGGATCGAATACATGCTGAACGCCCTCAGGGGGGTCCTGTCGGACCGCGTCCCGGTCACCCTGCTCATCGGACCGTTCTGTGCCAGGTTTGCCGGGGTTCCGCTGAAGACGTTCCTCACCGATGCCGCTGCCAGTGCCGATGCACAGGTGGCCTTTTATGAACGGTTTCTCCCGGACAGCCTGATCGTGATCAGTGATGTGTACCTGGAGAGCGAGGCCCTGGGCTGCGAGCTGGAATTTCCGGAAAACGAACTCTCCCATGTGAAAAAAAGGCCCCTGGAGGAACCGGGAGCCCTGGCACGGCTGGAAGTCCCGGATCCCGGGAGCAGCGGCCGGCTCCCTTACTACATGGATGTCTGCCGGCGGACTGCGGATAAACTGCCCGGTGTGGCCATGGTGGGCACCCAGGCGGGTCCCTGGAACCTGGCCGTGAACCTGCGGGGGTTTCAGGAATTGATCCTGGACACGGTCCGGGACCCCTCGTTCGTGCACGATCTCATGAAGCTGGCCACGGAAACGGTCAAAACGTTCAGCGACGCCCTGCTGGGAGCGGGCATCAGTCCCGGCATGCACGAGGCGTCCGCCTCCTGCAGCCTGATCTCCCCCCGGATCTACCGGGAGTTCATCCAGCCGTACCACCGGGAACTGCGCGAGTACTTCCGTGCCCGCCGGATGTTCCTGAGCATCCATATCTGCGGGCAAATCGATCCCATGGTGGAAGACGTGCTGGACGTGGGGTTCACGCCGTTGAGCATCGACAGCCCCACCTCCCTGGAGAACCTGGTGAACCTGCTGCAGGACAAGCGGACCGCCCTCATGGGCAACGTTCAGACTTCCCTGTTCTCGGAGGGATCCCGGGAGGAGATGGAGGCCGACATCCGGCGTTGCATCCACGCGGCCGCAGAACGCGGCCGCTTCATCCTCGCCTCGGGGTGCGAGATCCCCCTGAACGCCACAGAGGACCGGATCGCCCACTACTTCGACTACGCCAGGAGCTACGGAAGCACGTTCATGGCCGAACTGAAGAAGTCGCACCCCGACCGTTTCAAATGATCGCCCTTCACCAGCGGTAGGCTCCGCGCTGGGACCAGAGGGTTTCCTCTTCTGCGGTCTCGTACACCCCCGGACCGATGCGCACCCTCCACTTCTTCAGCCATTCCTCTGGAAAACCGCTCATGGCCTGCACGTAGCTGTACAGGACGACCTCGTAAAGCCCGTTCTTCTTTTTGGCCGTGGGGGGCAGTACCTGTTTTCGAATTTCCCTGGGAACCCGTTCCGTGGTGTACGCTTCCACGGGAACCGCGGCATCCAGGATGTGGACCGAGTGCGGGGAGTTCTCGAGCCGGATCATCACGGCCGCCGCCCGCACCGCCTCTTCTTCCCCGGCGGGGAGGTAGCGGACGGCTTTCAGCGCGGATGCGATCTTCCGTGGCGGGAAGCGGGCGCCCTTCCCGGTGACGATCCAGGTGTCGGACACCGTGTTTCCGTCCGGTTTTGATCGGACGTGCTCCTTCTTCTTCTCGTACACGTTGAAGCGTTTCAACCCGGGGATCCAGAACTCCGGCGGGGGGGTGGTCTCGTTCACCACCGGATCTTCGTACGCTTCCCGGAACAGGGCCCTGTCTTTCTCGTACGCCGCCGCGCATTGCTGGACGAACGTCTCGATCACATCCAGCGGGGGATCCACATCCCGGTCCCCCCGCAGTTCGTCCAGTTTCTGGTGTACGGTTCCGGACTCCAGGGGGAGGTGGATATCCACGATGGCCTCCCGTGTGCTCGGCTGTTCGTTGGGGCGGGGGTTGTCCAGGGTTGATTTCAGCCGGGAAAGGAAAGCGGCCATCTCCTCGAGATCCACCAGGACCTGGAAGTTGCGGACCTCGTCCCCCTCCGGGGAGAAAAAAAATCCGTACGGCCCCTTGTTCTTCAGGATGACCTTCACCGCGTTTCCGTGGTATTCGAGCAGGAGCAGCCCTTCCGTGTAGACCTCGCACCCTCCGCTGACCTTGATGCGCCCGTGATCCTTGAGAATCATCTTTCCTTTCCCCCGAACGCCTTTATTTGATGGTTGCCCGGCCTCCGCTCCCGACGGACACAGGAGAAGAGAGAGTAGCAGAAGCGTCGCCTTGAGCGTGCTAACCTTCATCGGGCCTTTTCCTCAGAGCGGATCCAGGCCGCCCACCCCCCGGGCTTATACCGCCCCTTGTAGACCGGAGACTCGGTTTCTTCCAGGTCCGCCTGGAACCTTTTGAGCCTGGAATACAGGACGCCGAACCTCCTGACAGGTTTGTCCTCGCTGTCCAGGGGGGAGGAAGGTGTTCCCTCCCAGAAGGCAGCTTCCCGGGATACGCCGTCCCCGTTGGTGATCACGATCGTCATCCGGGCCTCGTCCGGGATACCCGGGCGGTCGTCCGTCCCGATGGTGACGAAGTCGTTTCGGACCACACATTCCAGCAGATCCGCCACCTCGGCAGGGACCTCGTCCGGCACCCGGGGGGCGACCCGAGCATACCGCTTCTCCCGGAGACCCATGCGGCCCGGGGAGACGACCTGCACGAAAACAGACCCCGCCCCGGTGATCAGGACGTTCCTGCCGCCGAAAAGGCCCTGAACATCCTGCAGGTCCACGCGAACGTCCACCCAGCGTGACCGGTCGCCCAGAAAGGCCATCGTGCTGTTTTCATCGACGTCCATGGCGTTCCTTTCGCCTGCCCGGCAGCTGGAACCCGCCAGGATGAGAAAAAGATAAACAAGAACCAGACACCTCAATACTCTCCATTCAGCACTCATGAGTGTAACCCTGCTGACGCCTCGTATGGATATTGCGAGGGGAGCCGATGGCATGTATGACTGCGTGTACGTATGCGGGCGGTCCGCCCTCACATACTGTTTTCTTCAACATCGTCCGTTTTGAAGAAAAAGGTTTGCCCACGAGTTCCTGTGCAGGCGGAAATCAGCCTTTACCCGCCCCCCTTTGACTGCGCCTCATCCGCCCGGGGGTCCCAGGGCGTGAGGCGGGGGATCCACATGGGAACGTTCGCACACGGACCGGATCGGGTGCCCCCATCTGCGCAGGAAGACAGGTGTTCCGGGCAAAGATCCAGGAGGGTTCACCTCGGTCGAAAAGCACGATCGAAACGAGTATCATGAGTGCCCGGGGGATCTCCATGGAGCGGGAAACAAGCCTGAAACGAGCGGCGGAGGCCATCGCCCGGGAGCACGGCGCCCTGATCGTGGAGGTCAACCGGGAGAGGAGCCTCTACACGGACAGCGTGACCGACCTGTTTCTTGAAGGTCCGGCCGGGGAGCTCCTGACCGGACTGGTACGGGAGGTGGAGGGGGTCCTGGCCCGCGGAACCGGTCCTGAATCCTGAGATCGTGGTGATATGAAGAAGCAGGAAAAGAGGCAAAGGTCTGGACACGGACCGGAAGGGACCGGGGGAGACCTCTTCTATCCCTACACCCGGGAGGAGGTGTCCCGTTTCTTTGCCGGTGACGGCAGCGTGGAGATCGCCTACCTCAAGGTGGAGAGGAGCCTGGAGGACCTCGGCCACTACCTCTGCGAGCTGATCCTGGATGCGGGTCCGGAACGCATGTTTCTGCAGGGGATCCGGCTGCAGCGAAACCGGTTTCTGTATCCCCCCCACCTCCAGGCCATCCCGGAGGACCTGCGCACCTTTCTGGAGAAAGAGATCCTGCGGCAGATGATGAACACGCGGGTGATCGAGACACCTCTTTCCCTGCCGGAACTGGCCTACACCGGGGAGCGGGTCGTGCCGGGCACCGCCCCGTTTCACGCCTACTGGATGCATGCCCGGCGGTACGCGTTCGCCGCGGGATGGTGCCGGGGGAAGCGGGTGCTGGACGCGGGGTGCGGTTCCGGCTACGGTTCCCGGATCCTGCTCCGGGAAGCGTCCCAATGCCTGGGCCTGGACCGGGACGAGGCCGTGGTGAACCTGGCCCGCTCCCTTTTCCGAGCTCCGGGTTTGGAGTTTTCCGTGGGGGAGATCCAGGGGATGGCGGCCGTGGCCGACGGGGAGGTTGACGTGGTGGTGGCCCTGGAGGTGCTGGAGCACCTTCCCCGTGAGGAGGTTGCCGAATTCCTGGGGTCTGTCCGCCGGGTGCTGGTGGAAGACGGAACCCTGGTGGTTTCTGTGGCCAACCGGCATCACCCCGGCAAAGAGAACCCGCATCACCTGAGCGAGATGAGCTTCCCGGAGTTCCGGGACCTTCTTTCCGGAAGCCTGGATTCCACCGGGACCGAATTCTTCGGCCAGGAGGACTGGAACGGCAGCTATCGTCTGGAGGAGGAGTGCCCCGTACATCCAATGCGTGCCGGGGAAGACTGCCCTGTTTTTCTTGCCGTGGTGAAAGGGTGCGGGGGCCGGTGATCCGCGCGCGCCGCTGAACAGTGGGTCGTACGCGGTTCTTACATCAGCTGGTTCCGGAAACAGACGAATACCAGCTTCTCATCGTTGCTGTTCACGATCTGATGCGGTTCGTCCGCATCCAGCTCAATGAAATCCTGCGGCCGGATCGAATGCCGCTTTCCCTTCACCCGTATCTCGCCCCTGCCGGAGATGACCACCAGCCGTTCCTTATCGGCATGTTGGTGATCGGGGGTATGGCCCTGCGGTTCCAGTTCGATGCGAACGGAATCGTCGGAAAGAAGCCTGAGCATCATCCTCGCGGAACCTTCCAGGCCCAGGGACAGGGCATCCACTCCTTCAACATCCGGACAGTGTACGTGTTTCACGGTTCGCTCCTCCCTGGAACGTGGTTCTTCGAATCCGGTCCGAAGCCGAAACCTGGGTAATCTTCCGGGCCGTGTTTTTCCGGCTCGCGGGATCATCGTATGCTTGGCTAGCCCAATGTCTCCCGGATGGCCGTTGCGATCTTTTCCAGGGCAAACGGTTTTTGGATATATGCACCCGCACCCAGCTTCTGGGTTTCCTTCACATCGTGGGTCTTGGAGAAGCCGCTGGTGATGACGGCTTTTTGTCCGGGGTTTTTCTGGACGATCCGTTCGTAGGTTTCCCGGCCGCCGATTCCCGGGTCCATGATCATGTCCAGGACGATCAGATCCACGGATTTTTCTTTCAGGTATTCGATCGCCTCTTCGCCGCTGGAAACGGCCTCGGCCCGGTACCCCAGCCGGTTCAGCAGGTCGCTCGTGATGTTCCTCTGCATTTCTTCATCGTCCACCACCAGAACGGTTTCCCCGTGGCCGCGCAGATTCCGGAGCGAAGGCTGTTTCCGGAGGACGTCGAACGGATCCCGTGTGATGGGCAGGAAGAGAGTGAACGTGGTGCCATCCTTGCTGCTGGCGATGTCGATGGCTCCCCCATGGTCTTTCACGGTGTTCCAAACCACCGTCAGGCCCAGACCGGTGCCGCTCCGGCCCAGGATCTTCCGGGTGTAAAACGGCTCGAAGATCCTGTCGATATCCTCCTCGGAGATTCCCACGCCGTTGTCGGATACGCTCAACACCACGTATTCTCCCGCGGGAATGCTTTCGTATCCCCTCAGGGGTGTGTTCAGATACCGATTCCTCGTGCGGATCACGACCGTTCCCGTGCCCTCGATGGCCTGCGATGCGTTCATGACCAGATTCACCAGCGACTTGCGGATATGCGCGGCGGAGGCAAGGACCGGGAACAGGTCCGGATCGAGATCCGGGATGATCTGTACGTCCGGACAGGCGGCCGTGAGGTGCATGGCTTCCGGGGAGTCGAGATATTGAACGATGAGTTCGTTGAGATTGACAGGTTCTTTCCGGCTGGCGATCCCCCGGGAAACCGTCAAGAGGTCATCTACGATGGCAACGGCCCTTCCCCCGGACTGCCGGATGGTCTCCACGTTCTCCCGGATCTCGCCCGGCAGGTGTTCTTCCATGAGAATCAGCTCCGGGACGGTCAGCATGCCCGAAAGAATATTGTTCAGGTCGTGTGCCACGCCCCCTGCCAACAGCCCGAGGGATTCCATCCTTTTTGCCCGGCTCAGCTTTTCTTCCAGGATGGATGTTTCTTCCTCTGCCCGCCTGATTTCCGTGATGTCCTGCAGGGTGGTTACGATGCACGGATCGCCCTGAATCGTGATGGTTTCGGCGGAGATGATAGCCAGGCGGATATCACCGGACTTGTTGCGGAAGTGGAATTCCTGGGCGGTGAACGAACCGGCCTCCTTCAGCATCTTCGTCGCCTTGTCGCGGTCCTCCTGCCGGATCCAGAACCCCGATTCCATGGAGGTCCTGTCCTGGTAGTCTTTGTGATTATACCCTGTGATATTCATGAAACTGTTGTTGATGGCGATGATCTTTCCTTCCGACAGGGTGGTGATCACCATCCCGGCAGGACTGGATTGAAAGATCTTGGAAAACTTTTCCTCCGATTCCCGGAGTGAGGCCTCCACGGCTTTCTGTTCTGTGGTCACCTGGAAGAATACGGATATACCGTCCCGGGTTGGAAAGACTCGGACCAGATACCAGTTTTCATACGGTTGTTTCCCGAAGTAGGTTTCAAAGGAAAGGGACTGTTTTTTCTGGAGGGCCAGGGTGTATTTTTCTTCGAAAATGGACCCCCTGGCCTCCGGAAA
>CAYTRL010000037.1:0-23082 GCA_964439795.1 uncultured Thermodesulfobacteriota bacterium | reverse complement strand
TTACACACGCATGGTCCATGCAGGCATCATCCGTGCAGGGGTTGCCATCGTCGCAGTCTGAACCGTTTTGGCACTGCTGACAGTCAACATCATTGCCGTCAGCGAACCCGTCGCAATCGTTGTCTGCCCCATCAGAACAGTTCAGGTCTCCAGAGGGGCCTTCCAGGGCTCCGGGATGAATGTCGGGGTTATTGTCATTGCAGTCCCAGTCGGCGTTGGGACATGTTTCCGAGGCAGGGTCTCCGTACCCGTCTTCATCCAGGTCGCTGCAGCCTCCCTTCAGAAAAAACCAGGTGCCTCTTGTTTCAAAAGCAAACGTTGTCAAATTGATTCCTACAACGGACCAATAGTGGTATTGCCCGGCCTCCAGCATATCAAACCAGTCAGAAGGCATAAGAAAAGAGGTGAACGGCCAATACGGAAAAGAGACATCCGAAGATGGAATCTGAAAGGGAATATAGCCCAAGCCTTCATAGCAAAAAAGAGAATAAAACCTGAAAACATCATAGTCCCCGGCATCCCACTCGAACGTCGGGGGGGAATCAACCTCGGTTCCGCCTGGGGGGAGAACAGTCACCCTCTGCGAAAAAACCATAGAAGTAACCATCACTAGAGCCATTAAGCAAATAAAAACGGCTTTTCTTGGATTTTTCATGGTTGTCCCATGTCTATGTTCATTGGACCCATCGGAGCATCCGGTTCCATACTCCAAATCTCTGCCTTCAAAATCCCCGGCTCAAGGGAACGTGGCATGTCCATAAAAACCTCATTCCACGATGGACTGTCATGCTCATGATGATACCCGTCGTTCGCCCACCCGAATACATTCCTGGTCCTGTCGCAGAGCCTGTAGCCGTTCGGCGGGTCGGCGTTGGGGTGCAAAGGTCCATTCAAAATACGGAGGGCGCCGGGTGAAAAGCTGTCACTCCATGATTCTGAAGCTAAACTTGAGTTATTCTTGCTATTCTATGAATAAGGTTCGGGGTGTTGCAAGCCTTTTTTCGAGGTCCATGGGTTCACAGGACGAACGGAGACCCGCGTTTTTCCCTATGGGGAAGTGCTCGCTTGCGCTGAGAAGGCATCAACAGGGTCCAGAACGGTCCTGTTCTTTGGATGGATGTGCCACAACGGGGAAGGTAAAACCAAGATGGATGGAGATCGTAAAGGCGGAGATACCTCTCTTGAATGGATCCGGGCTTCCGTGGATCCCCGGAGGTTCGAACAGGGAGGGGATCTCAGGAACCGGTTTCTTCCCGGCCATCGTCCCGCACGGGAACCACGATGGGCAGGCGGAGGAGGCGCACGGCGTTCCCAGCGGTCACACGGGCCACCTCATCGGGGCTCTTCCCCAGCACCTCCGCCGCCTTTTCCGCTACCTGCGCTACGAAGGCCGGTTCGTTCCGCTTTCCACGGAAAGGAACCGGGGCAAGATAGGGACAGTCTGTCTCCAGCAGGACCCTTTCCAGGGGCACCTTCTTCAGCACGTCCCGCAACGGGGCCGCAGCGGGAAAGGTGATCACCCCGGTGAAGGAGAGGTGCAGGCCCATGTCCAGGACCTGCCGCGCCAGGTCGTAGTCGCCCGAAAAGCAGTGCACCACGCCGCAGAGGGGACCCCCGTTCTCCTCCAGGGCTTCCAGGAGGATGGAGACGGTGTCCGGGTCCGCTTCCCGGGTGTGGATCACCACGGGCAGGTTCAGCAGGCTTGCCAAACGGAGCTGCTCGCGGAACAGGTCCTGCTGAACCCGTGCCGGTGAATGCATGTAATGGTAATCGAGCCCGGTCTCCCCAATACCCACCACCTTCGGGCGCCCGGCCAGTTCCCGGATCCCCGCAAGCATCTCCGGTCGCACCTTTTCGGCATCGTGGGGATGGAACCCCACGGTGGCGTAAACCGCATCGTTTTCCTCGGCAATGGACACAGCCCGTTCCACACCCGCCAGACTTTCCTCCACCCCGATGGTAACGATGGCCCGCAACCCTCCGTCCCAGGCCCTGCGCAGCACCTCGGGCCGGTCCCGGTCGAACGCCCGGGCGTCCAGATGCGCGTGGGAATCGATAAGAAGACGACCGACGTTTGGTTCCTTCAATGGATGATCCTTGTTCCTGTTTTGGGGGTACATGAACGGGGCTGACTTGCAGAAAAAAGGGCAGGATCCGGGGTGCAGTCTTGAGAAACAGTTCCGGCCGACAGGCCGTCCCCTGCTCATCAGTATGCTTCAGAGAACCAGGATGAATACACATCCCCCAACGCAGGCCTCAGAGAACAAAGCGGCCTTCCGGCCCTTACTTGGTCTTTTTCTTCTTTTTGATCTCCTTGGAGTCCAGGGTGACCTCCTTCCCGTCGTCCATCTCCACGACCACGGTGCCCTTGAGGGGGTTCTGGCGGGTGACCTTACCGGCGGACCCATCGCGGACCTGCACTTTTTTTCCGCACTTGGGCATCTCCCGGCTGAGTTGCTTGTAAATCTTGTACTCGTAGGTGAGGCAGCACATGAGCCGGCCGCACACACCGGATATCTTGGAGGGGTTCAGCGGCAGGTTCTGATCCTTGGCCATGCGCACCGAAACCGGTTCAAATTCCATCAGGAAACTCTTGCAGCAAAGCTCCCGGCCGCAGCTGCCGATGCCGCCCACCAGCCGGGCCTTGTCACGGACCCCGATCTGCCGCATCTCGATGCGTGTGTTCAGTTCCCTGGCGAGGTTCTTCACCAGTTCCCGGAAGTCCACCCGCCCGTCCGCGGTGAAGTAGAAGATCGCCTTGCTTCGATCGAAGTGGTAATGAACGGCGACGAGATTCATCTCCAGCTTGTAGGAAGCGGACTTTTCCGAGCAGAGGCGGAAGGCCTTTCGTTCCAGCTCCCGGCGGTCCCGTTCCCTGTCGATGTCCCGCTTTCCGGCCTTTCGCACCAGCTTTTTCAGCGGCCCCGGGGGCTCGCCGAAGCCGGGGTCCATGCACTCCTGGACCACGATGCCCACACCATCTCCCCGCTCCGTCTCTGCGATCACAAGGTCCCCGACCTTCAGGTTGATCTGGTTCCGTTGGAAAAAGTGGGTACCCGTCAAGTTATCGAAACGAACGCCGATGATCTCATAATTGGGCTGGTCGCCCTGAACGTCTTTCTTGTCCGGTTTGTTCATCGAGTCCCCTCTCTTGTCTGGTGTTCCCCGGGGGGAACCCCCGCCGGCCGAGGCCGGCAAACGGCTGGAGTGCCTGCAGCCTACATCACCGGGCCGCGGTCGGCCAGCCGGAGCAGCATGGTTTCCATCACCAGCTGAGTATTGAGGTTCGAACGGCTTACAAGGTCAGCCCGGGCCTGCTGAACGACCCGGACCTTTTCCGCCCAGTTCATCGTGTCCCTGTTTTCCGAGATCCGCCGGATCTCTTCCGCAAGGTCCAGGTTCAACAGGCGCTCTGTGTCACCGAGCCCCCGGTACACCACCAGGTCCCTGTACCACATCAAGAACAGATCCAACACCTCCATGATTCGATCCGACCCTGCCAGGTCCGAGGCAAAGGCCACCGTGGAACCTTCCGGGCCGGATCCCAGGGTGTCCATCAGGCCCTGAATCCACTGTCTTCGCTCCCCGGACACCCACTCCGGATCCATGTGGAGCGCCCTTCCCACACTTCCCCCGGAAAGTGCCGCCGCCAGGGAGAGGTCCTCCGAAGTCCGGTCCCCGGGGTTTGCCCGCAGGATCTCCTCGATTTCCGTCCGGGGAACCGGGGGAAAATACAACGGTTGACACCGGGAAACCACCGTAGGAGGCAACTGCGTTCTCGTGGGGCTGACCAGCACGAGAAGGCTTTCCGGGGGCGGTTCCTCCAGGGTCTTGAGCAGGGCGTTTGCCGCGGCGTCGTTCATCTTCTCGGCCCCGTCCAGGATGCACACCCGCCACCCGCCGTCAAAGCTCCTCACCGCAAACCACTTCTGCAACTCCCGGATCTGGTCGATCCGAATCGCTCCCCGATCGGGGTCCACCACCCACTCCTTCTCCCCTTTCTTGGCCACCGGCCGGATCACGGTCAACCCGGGGTGCTCCTCCCGGCCTACCTGACGGCAGTGGGAACAGTCTCCGCAGGCGTCCCCCTGCCCGGAACCGCAGAACAGTGCCCCGGTCAGAGCCTGGGCCGTCTTGAAGCGGCCCACGCCCCGGGTGCCGTAGAACAGGTAGGCATGCGGGAGGTTCTCCGTGGCAAGGGCCTTCTGCAGGACACGTATCACACGCTCCTGACCCAGGATCTCGTGGAACGGCATCACGCACCCCTTTCACGCAGAAGCCGGGAGACGTGACGCATGATCTCCTCGTACACGTAATCCTCATCCTGGAGGGAATCTACCACACGGACCCGATCCGGGCTCCCGGCGGCAATCGCAAGATACCCTTTCCGGACCCGTTCATGGAACAAGATGTCCTCGGACTCGAGACGGTCCAGGGCTGCCGGACCGTTGCCCTCCCCGCCCCCGAGCCTGCCGCGTACCCGCTCGAGGCCCTGCTCCACGGGGCAGTCCAGGAGCAGGGTCAGGTCCGGTTCCGTTCCGCCCATGGCCATGCGGTTCAGGGTCTCAATCAGATCCAGGTCCAGCCCTCTTCCATGCCCCTGGTAGGCCACCGTTGCGTCGGAAAAGCGGTCGCAGAGGATGACGCTCCCCCGCTGAAGTTCCGCGCGGACCGCCTCGGTCACCAGTTGGGCCCTGCATGCCTCGTAGAGCAGTAGCTCTGTCATGGGTGCCATGCTGCCGTGTTCCGGGGCCAGGAGAACCTCCCGGATGCGTTCGCCGATCCGGGTCCCGCCCGGCTCCCGGGTACGGAAAACGGGGCGCCCGATCTTCACGACCGCGTTTTCCACCCGGCTCATCTGTGTGGTCTTGCCGGACCCCTCGATCCCCTCGAACGTGATGAAGACGCCCCTGCCGGGTCTGTGTTCCCCTTCGTGTTTCTCCATGCCCTTCCTGCCCTGTGTCCCCGTCAGGCACGGAACCTTCCGGGGATGGAGGGGACCACGTCCCCGTTAACTCGAACCGACGTCAGGAGAAAAAATGCTGGAACAGAATGAAAACGGTATGGATATTCCGGCCGCAGAAGGCGAGCGAAGCACTGCTCGGATTTCTGATTATATCCGACAACCCCGGCCGTTTCAAAGAAGAGCGCCGGGATCATGCACAGTCCGAAAAGCCGCAGTTCCGGCAAACGGAGCATCCCCCCTCCTGCTCCAGCGTCCCCTGGCACTCGGGACACGCACCCCGGAGAAACAGGAGTCCCATGTCGCTCCCATGCCGGAAGGAAACCGGTTGGCCGGAGACATCTGAAGGTTCCGGGACGTGTCCCCGGGCTGGATCGGCGTCCGGATGAAAGAAGTGTTGCAGGGCCTGAGCCACCGCATCAGCACAGGAGGAGATCCTGTTCTTCCCCACGCCCCTGGGCAGGTGACAGCTGATCCCCCGCAGCTGACGGATGATCTGGTCCGGATCCACTCCGGAACGGAGTCCCTGGGAAACCAGGCGGCCGATGGCCTCAGACTGGCTGGAGGCACAGCCCCCGGCCTTGCCCATGGAGGTGAACACTTCGAAGGGCCGCCCGGATTCATCCTGGTTCACGGTGACGTAGAGGGAGCCGCAGCTGGTCACCATCCTGCGGGTGATCCCCTGCATGGTCTGCGGCCGGGGCCGCGGGGTCAGGGGGTGAGGAGCCCCTTGGATGGCCGCAGCCAGATCGGAACCGGAATCCGCGTTTCCTCCTGCCTGGAGCACCTGCCGGTCCCGGCTCCTGTCCCGGTAGATCGTGATTCCCTTGCAGCCCAGCTCCCAGGCCAGGAGAAAGGCGCTGCGCACATCCTCCACGGACGCGTTCCCGGAAAAGTTGACCGTCTTGGACACCGAGTTTTCGGTGTACTTCTGAAAGGTAGCCTGCATCCGGATGTGCCACTCCGGAGAGATGTCGTGCGAGGTCACGAACACCCTTTGCCACTGTTCAGGCACCTCTTTCAGCCCCCGGACGCTGCCCGTTTCCACCACCTTCTCCATCAGGGTCGAGGAAAAAAACCCCTCCCGGCGGGCGATCTCCTCGAACAGCGGGTGGATCTCCACGAGCCGATCGTTGTCCATCACGTTCCGGACAAAGGCTATGGCGAACAGGGGTTCGATGCCGCTGGAACAGCCCGCGATAAGGCTGATGGTTCCCGTAGGAGCAATGGTGGTCGTGGTGGCGTTCCGCCGGCCCGGCAGCCCCTGTTCCTGAAAGACCGACCCGGAAAAGTTGGGAAAAGACCCGCGCTCGGCGGCCAGGTCCTCCGAAGCCCGGACCGATTCCCGGGCAACGAACTTCATCATCTTTTCTGCCAGGTCCAGGGCCTCCGGAGAATCGTAGGGGATCCCCAGTCGGATCAGCATATCGGCAAACCCCATCACCCCCAGACCGATCTTCCGGTTGCCCCGTGTTGCCTCGGCGATCTCCTCAAGCGGGTACTGGTTCACATCGATCACATCATCCAGAAACCGGACACCGACCCGCACGTTCTCGGCAAGCCGCTCCCAGTCCACATCCCCCTCCCGGACCAGGCCCGCCAGGTTCAGGGAACCCAGGTTGCAGGATTCAAAGGGCAACAGGGGCTGTTCCCCGCAGGGGTTGGTGCTTTCAATGGTTCCCAGGGCCGGGACCGGGTTGTCGCGGTTGATACGGTCCAGGAAGAGGATGCCCGGTTCCCCGTTCTCCCAGGCGGAATAAACGATCCGGTCAAACACCTCCCGCGCAGGGAGGGTTCCCGTCTCCTTCCCGGAGCGGGGGTTATGCAGGGGATAGTCCCTGTCCGCCTGCACCGCATCCATGAACGACTCCGTGAGCCCCACGGAGATGTTGAAGTTGTTGAGCTTCCGGCTGTCCTTCTTGCAGGAGATGAACTCCAGGATATCCGGATGGTCCACCGCCAGGACGCCCATGTTGGCCCCCCGGCGCATCCCGCCCTGCTTGATCGTCTCCGTGGCGGCATCGAACACGGTCATGAAGGAGATGGGGCCGCTGGAGATCCCCTTGGTGGAGCAGACCTCGTCGTTTCGGGGCCGGATCCGTGAGAAGGAAAACCCGGTACCCCCGCCGCTCTTGTGGATGAGCGCCGTGTTCTTGATCGCCTCGAAGATGCTGTCCATGGAGTCGTCCACGGGCAGCACGAAGCAGGCGGAAAGCTGGCCCAATCTGCGGCCGGCATTCATCAGGGTGGGAGAGTTCGGGAGCATCTCCAAGGCGGCCATCTGTCGGAAGAACCGGCCCTCCCAGGCCTGCACATCCGTGTCCCCCCCGTAAACACGCTCCGCCCCGACAACGGCCCTTGCCACACGGCGGAACATGTCCACGGGCCGTTCCCGGGCCTTCCCGTGGCCGTCTTTCTTCAGATATCTCTTTTCCAGTACGCGAAGCGCGTTTTCGCTGAGCTTCAGGGAAGCAGCCTCCCCTTCCTGCCCCTGCTCCAGTGGTTCCACCGATGCGGCCTCTTTCCTTTTCTCCGCGGTCCTATCAGCCGCCGGGTCCTCTCCGGGCTTCAGAGAACGAACCGTACCCATCTCTTCCCCTCTTTCCGGGATTTTTCTACCACGTTATCTTGTATACACTATCCATTAAAATACAGGATATGGTGGGAGTCAACGATATTCTCTCCAACTCGGGTAACCCTTTTGTAAAGAGTGGCATTTCGATAAAGATTGAGGCCCTGCATCCCCCTTTGTCGGCCCGGGTCCCGTCCGGCAATAAAAAAAGCCTTCCCCGCTCGTGGCGAACACGGACGGAAGAAGGCTTTTCCCAGGTGCGTTGCAGTTCCCCCCGGTTCGGGCGGGATCAGACGGCCACCACCTCCTTGACCTCGGGGATTTCCTGCTTGAGTTGCCGCTCCACACCCATCTTGAGCGTCATCTGTGCCCCGGGACATCCGGCACATGCGCCCTGAAGCCGGACCTTGACGACACCTGCATCGTCCACTCCCACCAGCTCCACATCTCCTCCGTCCGCCTGCAGCATGGGACGAATCTTTCCCAGGACCTTTTCTACTTGCTCTTTCATGTTTTAAGCCTCCATCAAATAAATTTTCCAAGTTAACCTGATATCTTATCACAATCCTAGAGATAATACCATATCAGGCCGCCGCTCTCGGCACGGCTCATGCCCTCAAGGATTGGATGAACTTCAGGAGAAAAAAGAAACAGAGAAGCGCACATCCTGCCAGCAGGACGGTCATGAGCAGGGAGGGGCCGGGCATTGTCCCGGACAGAACCAGGCGCGCACCCGAAGCGGGGTGAAACCCGTACTCCCGTTGGAAACCCCGGTTCAGAGTCTCCCGGAAACGGCTTCTGCCCAGGGGCTCCATAAAGCCGGTGAAGGAACGCTTTCGGATGACATCCTCGATCCCCTCGGGCTCTTTCAGGGGCTCATCTGTGCACACAAAAAGCCGGTTTTCGAACCCGGTCATGCGGAAGCAGGTCAGCAGCCCGTCCCGGGAGGGGAACCGGAGCCGGCTCTCGTAATCCGGAATTCCCCTGACTTTCACCCTGCCGGAAAGACGCTTCTCCGCCCGGGCAAGTCCGCTCATATCGCCGATGACAGCCTCGGTCTGCCTTCCCTTCGTCAGGTGCACCTGCAGGCCGGTCACCAGGGCCCCCCCCTGCCAGAAAACCAGGCTCCCGGTCAGCAGGAAGAGCAAGAGAACCAGGAACTTCCCTCCTCCGGACCTGCCCTTTCTCTTTGAGCGGGTCGATCGCTTCTTTCGGCTCCCGGCCATGGCTTACCCGGCTCCTCCCAGGGGTTTTTTTCACAGGAATGACGCAAAACGCACCGGAGTGTAAGCGACAAGCCGATACAAAGTCAACTTAACACCCAGTGTCACCAGAGGGGACATTGTAAGCGGAACGCGGTCAATATCGGCTGTCAGCTATCGGCGATCAGCCTTCAACTTCCCACCCACTATCACCTTCCATGCAGGGAAGCGCAGAAGTGGAGATTGCGAGCGAAGCGCGGCAACCCCCCGGTGCAGGGAGATTGCCGCCTCACCTACGGCTCTCGCAATGTCCCTCGCGGAGCCTATGACAGGGTGGGGCCCTACCCCACCGGGGATCAGGAGGGGACGCATTCGAGGAAAAACGCACTGAAAAGCATGGGCCGCGCCGGTTTTACCAGCGCGGCCCATGCATGAAATCCGCTTCCGTTCCGGGTCCTGCTCCCAACGCTTTCCAGGTTGTTCACTCCGTCAGGGGCCGCTGACCGCCTTCCCCTTCCGGATCCAGGGTCCTGGAATCAGCGGGCGCAACGGAACCCCACCGAAAAATCCTCTCCGGAGGCAGAGCCCTTGTCGCGGTCCGCCACGCGAAGCATGTCGGATACCCATGCCCAGGATCCGCCCCGGTACACCCGGCTGAAACCCGTGGTGGGCCCCGGAGGATCGTTCGTCGGGCTGGAGCTGTAGTAGGTGGAGCTATAGAGGTCGTTGGCCCATTCGGACACGTTGCCCGCCATGTCGTAGAGCCCGTACCCGTTGGAGCCGTAGCTCATCACCTCCCGGGGGTGGTTGGGAAGGCCGCCGTAGTCGACGCACTCCCCGTTCCAGCGGCCGTAGGCTGCCTTGCTGCAGTCTATCGTGTCGCCCCAGGGATACCGCTTTCCCGACAGCCCGCCCCGGGCCGCGTACTCCCACTCCGCCTCGGTGGGAAGCCGCTTCCCGGCCCAGGCACAGTAGGCCTCGGCCTTGATCCAGCTCACGAAAATGACCGGAAAGTTATCGTAGTCCGGGTTTCCGTAGTAGGTGAAGGTATCACCACCCCACGGACCCAATTCCGTCTGAGGCGGGATCTCGCAGACTTCGTCCAGCACACAGGCGTTGTACTCGACGTTGGTCACCTCGTGCACGTCCATCTCGAAGGCGGAGATGCACACATTGTGCACGGGCCGTTCGTCCGCCGCGCCCTCGGTGAAGGCGTCCCCCATGTCGAAGCACCCGGCCGGGATCACCAACATCTCCCCGGCCTCCGCGCATCCGGTATCATCGTCATCCACGTCCCCGTCACAGTCGTTGTCCTTCAGGTCGGTGCAGACCGGGTCCCCGTTGGGCGCCTCCAACGCACCGGGGTGCACGTCCCCGTCCGTGTCGTCGCAGTCCAGGTCATAGTACTGACAGCCCGTGGAGGCGGGATCTCCGTACCCGTCGCTGTCCGTGTCGTCGCAGACATGGCAGTACAGGTCGGCCTGGTCCACCCACCCGTCACAGTCGTTGTCCAGCCCGTCGTGGCACACCGGATCGGAATACAGGGCCTCGGGCATCCCCGGGTTCACGTCCGCGTTGGTGTCATCGCAGTCAATGGCCGTGTAGCGGCATCCCTCGTTGGTGGGGTATCCATAATCGTCACCGTCGTTGTCCGTACACACGGGGGGTTCCTCCCAGGCATCCTGGCCCATGAGAAACATGCCGCACAGCACAAGGATCCCCGCCCACACGAAAAGCGTCCTGCGTGAAAACATTGTCTGCTCCTCCCTGATGCACTGACAGGCGGCTGCTGAAAAAGCACCATCTGCGGCGTTCCGCTCATCCTTCGTCAGTCAACGTACTTCCGAAGTACGCCTCCCTCCTCCGTTTTTCGCGCGCCTTGCATCTGGCACTTTTTGAACAGCCTGCCCGAATGAACTATTCTTCCAACAACCTGCTGGAGGGCCGTCCGGAGCCCCGGGATATCAACCTCTAATTATTTTCAACGAATGATACGTCGTTTGTCAACAAAAACGATCCGGGGGCGGTCGGCATCCCCGGATTCCCCGCTTTACTTTCACCTTTTTTTCACCTATCCTGCGACCATGGAACGGAAAATTCTTTACCTCAAGGTGCCGGCCTTC
The DNA here is from genome assembly GCA_964439795.1 of uncultured Thermodesulfobacteriota bacterium. Lineage (GTDB taxonomy): Bacteria > Desulfobacterota > DSWW01 > DSWW01 > DSWW01 > CAYTRL01. The sequence goes on along the minus strand of CAYTRL010000037.1, from coordinate 12,222 downwards.
CCGGTGGCGGTGGAGCGGCTCCTGGACCCCTCCCTGCGCGGAAGACCCCTGGCGATCTGCGCGGCCGGCCCGGGCGCGAACCCGCTGCAGGCGCTCTCCGGCGAGGCCCGGCGGGAGGGCCTCTTCCGGGGCATGCCCCGCCGACAGGCGCTCAGCGTCTTCCCCGGCCTGCGGATTCTGCCGCCGGATCCCGCCCGCTACCAACGGACCGCCGCCGCCCTGTTCCGCCTCCTCGCCGGCCACTCCCCCCTGGTGGAACCGGCACGGCCGGGCTCCTTCTTCCTGGACCTTTCCGGCACGCGCCGCCTCGCCGGCCCGGCCCGGGACCAGGCGTGGACGATCCGCAGGGAGATCCGGGAGGGCCTGGAACTGACGGCCTGCCTCGGTATGGCCACCAGCAAGCTCATGAGCCGCGTGGCGGTGAAGGCCGCCCCATCCGAGGGGCTCTGCGACGTGTTTCCGGGCGGGGAGAGGCAGTTCCTGGAGCCCCTGGACGTCACCGTGCTGCCGGCGGCCCGGCCCGCCTCCACGGCTGAACGGCTCCGGGAACTGAACATCCGGAAGGGAAAGCACCTGCTTGGCGTGCCCATGCCCGCGCTCCGCCTCGCCTTCGGGCGGGACGGCCTGACCCTGTTCCGCCAGGTCCGGGGCCTGGACGCCTCCCCGGTGCGCACGCCCTCCCGGGTCCCCCGCGTCACCGAGGAGGAAACCCTGCCCGAGGAAAGCAACGAGGACGGCGTCCTGCTCCTGGTGCTCCGGGGGCTCTCCGAGGAAGCGGGGAGGAGGCTCCGGTCCATGAGGGCCGAAACCGGGCGGGTGGAGGTGGAGGTCCTGTACGCGGACGGGATGCCGGCCCGCCGCACCGCCCGTATCCGTCCCCCTTCCCGCCTGGATCTCCCCCTGTACCGCGCCGCGCGGGACCTCCTGGAACAGACGGTTCGCCGCCGGGTGAGGCTGAGCAGGATCACCCTGCACTGCCTCGAACTCCGGCTCGACCCCGGACAGGGAGAACTGTTCCCCCCGGAGGTCCTCTTTCCCGCCGCCGACCTGAGCCGTCAGTCCCTGCAGCAGGCCATGGACGTCATACGGAACCGCTTCGGCACGGAAGCGATCCGGTGGGGACACACGAAGCGACGAAGGTCGAACTCGAGACCATGAACGGTCCGCTGTTTCCGAAAAAGTTGATCGGATGTATCCACGGCAAACTCGACGGGTCACGCACCGGAACCGTTCTCTGTCTCATCCAAAGGGTAGTATTCGAAACGCAAAAAGGGAAAGAGTCGGACCCAAGGCCGATAGAGGAGGGCGTTCCCATGTCGGAAAAAGATCTTTTTTCAACATTCCGGATCAAAAACTTCACGTTCAAGAACCGGATCGGCGTAGCCCCCATGACCCGTATGTCCTCACCGGGAGACGGCATCCCGCGTGGGGACGTGCTGGATTTTCTGGTGCGCAGGGCAAAGAACGGATCGGCCCTGGTCACCACCGAAGCCATCGTCACCGACTACGAGAGTGCGCAGGGGTACCCGGGCCAGGCGCGTCTGACCACCCAGCGGCAGATCGAAGCGTGGAAACCCGTGGTGGAGGCGATCCGCAGGGAGGGGGCCGTCTCCATCATGCAGATGTTCCACTGCGGGCGCGTGGCCTGGCCCGAGGTGAACCCGGCGGGCCGGATCATAGCCCCCAGTCCCCTGTCCCCCAGGGGCGAGAACCCCCTCACGCAGTCCCTTTACCCGACCCCGGACGCCATGAGCTTATTCGACATCAAGCACGTGATCCGGGGGTTCGCGGAAACCGCCCGGGGGGCGGTGGAGGCAGGCTTCGACGGGATAGAGATACACGGCGCCCACGGATACCTGGTCAGCCAGTTCCTGTCCGCCTATTCCAACCAGCGGCCGGACGCGTACGGGGGCACCGTGGAGAACCGGTACCGGTTTGCTCACGAGGTGATCCGGGCCGTACGTGCGGTGGTGCCGGAGGACCGTCTCCTGCTGTTCCGCATATCCAACTGGGGGATCGCGGACATGGAGGTTTCCCTGTTCAGCGGGAAAGAAGAGTACCAGGAGATCATCGGCCGCCTGTCCGGGGAGCCGATCGACGCCGTTTCGGTCTCCACCTACTCCTACAGCCAGGAAGCGTTCGGCACGGTAAGGAACATGGCACAGCTCACGCGGGAGGCCACCCGTCTTCCCATCCTCATCTGCGGCCAGATCTACGACAGGGCCAGCGCCGACGCCGCGCTCCGGGACGCCGACATGGTGCTGAGCGCCAAATCCATGCTGCTCAACCCCGACTGGGTCCGGGACCTCCGGGATGGGAAGGAACTGCCGCGTTACAAATCCGAGGAAGCCAACGTGGCCTACACGGACACCCCGCTGCCCTGACCCGGTTCGAGGGGTTGTTTCCCTACGATAGATGCGTGTAGGCAGTGGCCTGGCAACCCGTCGATGAAGGCCATTAAGCAGGCTGTTCAAAAAGGTTTAGATGCAAGGCGCCCCGAAGTCGAGGAACGGAGGCGTACTCCCCGTACGTTGGAGTGACGAGACAAGGGGGAACGCAGCAGATGAGCCTTTTGGATTCGGGCAGACCACGGCCCTCACCCTTCGGGCGCATCAGTCCTTCGGATGATGCGTCCAATTCCGCAATATGCAAAAGCAAACGCGGAATTGTCAACAGTCTGCTAGGCCCGGCCGCGGCGGCGGTTAAGCATGTAGCCGTTCACGGACATGGCCTTGCGAAAGAGCCCCGGGATGAACCGGTTGGCCAGCAGGCCCGCCTCAAGAGTGGGGGTGTAGCTGATGATTTCGCGGCCCCCCGCGGCCTGGAGAAGCAGCCGCCGGGCGGCCTCCTCGGGCGTGATGGTGGGCAGGGACTTGGCCATGTCGCCGAACTCCCCGTCCAGCACCTTCTGATGAAACTCGGTCATCACGGTGGGAAGCAGAACACAGTGGGTTTTAACACCCGTACCGGCCAACTCCTGCCGGAGCGACTCCATGTAGCCCACCGCGGCGAACTTTGACGCGCAGTAGCCGGCCCCCCCGTAGTTGGCCAGCACGCCGGAGCCCGAGGCGATGGTCAGCAGGGTCCCGGAGCGGCGTGCGAGCATGTCCGGCAGGAACCGGTTCACCATGGCGACCACACCGAGGTAGTTCACTTCTATCATCTTTCGGTACTCGGCCACCGGCTGTTTCTCGGCCAGCTTCATGAAGGAGATGCCGGCGTTGTTGACCAGCACGTCCGGGGGCGAGAGGTCATCGGGGAGATCCGCGGTGGCCTGGGCGATGCTCTTCTCCGAGGTGAGGTCCACCTTGCGGGTGATAACCTTTCCCGAGGTATCCGGCAGTTCGGCGGCCACGGATTCGAGCCCCTTGACGTTCACGTCCAGCAGCAGCGCCCCGGCCCAATGCGGCGCCAGGAGCTTTGCCATGCACGACCCGAGGCCCCCCGCGGCACCGGTAATGATAAATGTCTTTCCCTGAAAGGCCTTGGCCAGAATTCTTTCATCTCTCTTCTTCACGGTTTAACTCCTAATTTAGGGTTCTTCACGGCTCCCCTTCCTTCGGGATCGAGACAGGATACCGGAAAACGGCACAGCGCGTCAAAGAAGCTCATTCCCCGCGGTGAGGATGACACGGATCATGGATGCTGAACACAGGATATCTACTTGCTCCGGCTCACTAATATGGTGTCGTATCTAAGGCCTTTTATGTGTGGAGGGGGCGAGCGGAGCCCGAAGAGATTTTCGTCTCCTCACTCCCGGAGCTTGTTGGTGGGATCCCCCTCTTCCACCATCCTCAGGAGCACCTCCTGCTCCGCGCCGCCCGGGATAAAACCCGCGAGGGCGGCTTCCATCACGCACTCTCCGTGCTGGTTGGTGAACACGGCCTCGGCCGAGACATACCCCCGTTCATCGATATCGATGATGGTAAGCCGGCACTCGATGGTGTCTCCGAAATAGACGGGTCTCTTGAAGTCAAAACTCATGGACGAAGCCAGCCACCCGGACTGTCCCCCGGGTTCGCAGACCATGGACGCGGTGAGGAGACCGTGGAGGATGCGGGAAGAAAACCCCCTGACCGCGGCAAACCGGGTGTCGTAGTGCACGGGGTTGTAGTCCCGGATCAGGTCTCCAAAGGCCAGGGTGTCCTCCTCCGAAAAGGTGCGGCGGGTAACCCAGGTGTCTCCGGATCGGATCCGGCCCTCCAGGGCCTGTCTTCTTACCGGTGTGGACATCGGTTCCTTCCGGCCTCCAGTGAACCGGCGTCCCGGGTCGCGGATCGATGGGAGGCATCAAGAGATGACAGAAAGGTCAGCGGAAGCATTCGCTCCATTCGGCGCAGGAGTCCCGGGGAATACGCCGGGCGATAACACGCATGATCTCCAGCCAGAGCAGCACGCCGGGGGTGACCAGGGGTTTTCCGTTGTTCATGATCGCCACGCTGATGTCCCTCTCGGGGTCCGCCCAGGCGATCACGTTGGTAAACCCGATGTGCCCGAAGGCCCGGGGCGTGTCCGGGCCGTAGAAGCTCAGCTTCTCGCTCCCCAGCATGAACCCCACCCCGTAGCGCACCGGGAGCATGATGATCCGGTCCATCTCGTGGTAGCTCTGCTCGATCACGGCACGGACCACGGTGCGCCGGTCGATCACCCGCACCCCGTCCAGTTCGCCGCCCCGCACCAGGAGTTCGAAGAAACGGCAGATCTCGTTGGCGGTGCCGATGACGTTGCCCGACGGGACCACGGCCGTGAGAAACCGCTCGTCGTTGGCCATCTTCACCACATCCTGGAGGCTCAACCCCTGGGCCCGCCGGACAATCATGGAGAACGGAAACACCGGCGGCAGGCCGGTGAACGACTCCCGGGCAACCCGGGAAAGGTCGGCCGGATCCACGCCGTAGGACATGTGCCGGAACCCCAGCGGTACGCGGATCTGTTCGTCCAGGTAGGTGCGCAGGTCCTTACCGGTTACCCGCCGGCAGATCTCCGCCAGAAGGAACCCCCCCGTAATGGCGTGGTAGGCCAGGTCCCGTCCGGGTTTGGCCTCCGGCCGGGCGTCGCACAGGATCTCGATGATCTTCTCCGGGTCGGTGAGCAGGTCCAGGTCGATGGCCTCCGGAGGCAGGCCGGGGATCCCGGCGCGATGGTTGAGCACGTGCCGGATGGTGATCCCCTCCTTTCCGTGCCGGACGAACTCCGGGATGTACTCGGCCACAGCGTCGTCCAGGCGCAGGCGGCCCTGCTCGTCCAGCAGGTGCATGAGCATGGCGGTGACCGCCTTGGAGCCGGAAAAGAAGTTGAACAGGGTCTCAGGGGTGGCCGGGACCGTGGGCGTACCCGGAGGGTCTTCCGGGCCGTTCCCCCGGGCATGGCCGATGGCCCGGTCCAGGAACACCCGGCCCCGCCGGCGCATGCACACGGCGACAGCCGGCTGGATCCCCACGCGGTAGTAGCGCACCACAGCGTTCCAGATCCGGTCCACGTCCCGCTGGGACAGCCCCACGGCCCCCGGAGAGACCTCCTCCGGGTTGCGGGTGGTCACCTCCTCGGGTGGATAGGTACGGATCCGGTGCAGCAGCGATCTTCTCAGGGAAAGGGAACGGTTCATCGGTGAAAAAACTCCGTGAGCAGCTTGTTGAACTGGGCCGGTCTTTCCATGTTCGGGGCGTGGGCCGTATCCTTCAGGAACCTCCGCTCCGCGGAACCGCCCATCTCCGCCTGCAGTCGTACGGCCAGGTGCGAGGGAAAGATTGGATCATGTTCCCCCCACAGAATCAAGGTTTCGTGAGGGAGGGGCCAGGGGGGCGCAGGCTCCCTGCCGAGCTCGTTCAGGAGACTGTCCAACAGCTGGGCCTGCTGTTCCACCTGTCCGCAGAACAGGGCGGCGTAGGTGTCCCGGAGCACGAACCCCGGGACCCATGGCGGCCGGTGCCAGGCGATCCGGATGAGCCGCCGCACCCCGGAGGCCCCGCAGGGCAGCAGGATTTCCCGCACGTGGGAAACCCCGAACCGCCGGAGAAGCTGTTCGTGATCCTCCGGGCCCATGGCATATCCCGGGGAACTCACCAGGCAGAGTCTGCTCACCCGCTCCGGCTGCAGGGACGCCACGGCCAGGGCCACGAACCCGCCGTAGGAAAGCCCCGCCAGGTGGAAGCGTTCCAGGCGGAAGTGCGATGCCAGTTGGAGGACGGTTTCGGCCTGGAACCGGACCGTACGGTCCGGACGGACGGAAGTGCTGTCGCCGAAGAAGAGCAGGTCCGGAAGGAAGAGTCGGAAACGGCGGGCGAAATCCGGCACCTGCGGGTACCACTGCCACAGGGCCGCGGCCCCGAAACCGTGCAGAAGAAGAAGCGGCGGGCCGCTGCCGCCGGCCCAGCAGTGCACCGAACCGTTGCCCAGGTCCAGCCGGTGCTCCGCGAGCCCCGCTGCGCGGAACCGGCGGCGGACCAGCGCCTCATGGATGCGCACGGGGCTGCGGGCAAGCTCCAGGGCACGGGAGGCACGGCGCCGCCACCCGGCCCTGTCCTCATCGAACTCCGGCAGGCGATCCGTCTCCCCGGACCGGCGTGGGTTGATTGTCGTTCCGGTTTTCATGGCATCAGAACTTGTAGTCGCTGTTGTTCCGGTCAAAGTCGTTGTCGGAGAGGCCGGCATCCCCGTCGATCTTGACATCCAGGTGATAGTAGTCCTCGTAGATGTTGCCGTACCAGTCCGTGATCCGCTGCCGGTACAGGAAAAAGTTGTCCCGGTATACCCAGAACTCTCCGACTTTTCCGCAGTAGTAGGGCGCCCGCAGCCGTTCTCCCGGGGAGATATCCTTGATGTGCTCCACCCCCGGGTTGTAATAGATCAGGCAGTTCACCTGAACGCCCAGCTTTTCGGCGATGTCGAACAGGGTCTCGTCTCCCTCCACGACCGTGTAGGTGTGCCACAATTCAGGCGGCATCACCCGGAAATAGTAGAGGGGGACCCCGCGATCCACGACCTCCTCGGGTCCCTGAACCTTCATGGCCCGGTAGTCCGGGTCCGTTTTCCGGAGCCGCCGGTCCTTTTCCATGCTCTGCCGTAGAACCTTGATGCAGAACCCGATCTCCGCCTCGGTGATGGGACGGTGCGTGTATTTCATGGCCTGCGCACCCATCGGGTCCACCGATACCGACTTGAGCGGCCACCGCATCCACGGCTCGTGTCCCAGGATCTTGCCCCGGGTCTGCTCCGGGGAAAAGAGGACCTCCCTCCCCTTGTGAGGCCCGTCCACGGTCTTCAGGTAGATGTCGTTCTGCTTGCGGAACTTGACCTGCAGGGTCCCCTGCGGGCTGAGCGCGTCCCCGGGCAGCAGGCGGTCCTGCTTCTTCAACACATAGGTGTACTGCCGGGAATCATCGATTGCTTTCACTGTTTTTCCCAGCAGTTCCTCCATGGAGGGGGGAGCGGCCTCCGACAACCCCGCCAGGAACGAGAGCACCGGGAACAGGAACAGGAATGCCTTCAAACCGCCCGTTCGGAAACACGCACCCCCGGTCCCGCAAGCGGTCATGCGTCGGCGCATGACTCCCAGGCTAGGGGGTTCATGTTGGTTCATCTCGACTTCCTCACCCCGGGAAACGGTTCTTGACATGTCCCTCATCCTCTTTTTCAACAGGTGGTTGAAACCCTGAGATTCCGGAGCTTTCCCGCCGGGTCCGGCGGTGTTCCAGTTGCCTCACCGGAGCGAGGGTTTTGGACATATACTATGCTATAGAGCCCCCCCGTGAGACAAGGTTACCGGCGCACGATGGTGGAAGAGTTCAAGATCATCGGGAACCCGGTACGGCCCATCTTCGCGGAGAAGGACGGCAAGATTGGTCGCTTTTTCATAGGGTCAGCTTGAGGAATTTAAGATTTTGGCAAGGGATCTCGGGTGACATCAGCGGAATCGTGGGGATCACCCTCCAAGTGGAACCTATTGCATACAAAATTCTCCTCAACAGACGAGCGTTACGGCGCTATGTCCTGAGGGAGCAAATGAGTAACCTCGCCGATGAAATCGTTGAGTCTCCCCGTGATGAGAAACTGGCTGCCATCATTAAAGAGATAAGGCGGTATATTAATACACCAGTGTATGAGAGGAGGAGAGCTAAGGACAGACAAGAACTGCAGGAGTATTGACACTGATGTCTCCCCCCAAAGAGTGTGGTGGCATGACATCTTGAGGCGGGGGAATCTACACAGTTTCATATTGAAATATGATATCAAGCCGATTTGCCGATCCCTGATGGCGAAGATCTTCCTTCGTTCTGACCTACTGGAAGACTAGAAAACCTGAGGAAACATGAAATGCAGACCTGTGCATCCATCTCTAATGTTCAAGCCATTCAGGGAGAACTCTCCCCGAAAAGCTCGGACAGGAGCGATCATACAAAGCGTACTTTAGAAGTACGTAAACGACGAAGGATGATCGGGACGCAGCAGAAGGTACTTTTTCAAAGGCCTGTCAGCACTCGTGCATGAATTCCCGGATATACCGACCCACAAGTTCGGGCTTTTCCTCCTGCAGAAAGTGGCCCGCAAAAGGGACGACCTCCATCCGCCGGGCCCCGGCAATGTCGTCGTAGAGCCTGCGGCCCCAGGAAACATTGATCCAGCGGTCATTGCCTCCCCAGATGACCATGGTTGGGCGTCGAAATCCACCGAACTTCTGCGCCGCCTCCATGGTGCAGCGGCACTCCCCGGCCAGCGCGAACAGCCGGAACTGTTCGAACTTGTCCGGCCCCATGGTGCTGATCTTCATGTACTCGTTTACAGCGAAGTCCGACAGGGTCGCCGGGTCATGAACGCCCAGGCGGATCCCCACCGGGGACCGTCCCCACCACATCCCCATGCGCAGGAGGTAGGCGAGCCTTGCCAGCGGCTTCAAGCGGAACATCTTCATGAAGCGGGCCACGATGGGGACGGGCCAGTTGTCGTAACAGACGCAGTTGGTGATGATGAACCGCTCGATGCGCTCCGGGTGGTTCACGGCCAGCCACTGGGAGGCCGCGCCCCCCTGGTCATGGCACACCAGGGTAAAGGTCTCCAGGCCGAGGCAGTCCGCCAGTTCCAGCAGCTTTCCGGCCTGGGCCTTCATATCGTAGGGATGGTCCAACGGGGTCTCCGTGTCGCCCAGGCCCATGAGGTCGGGCGCGATCAGGCGGAATTCCCCCTGCAGCTCCCGGATCACGTTCCGCCAGAGGTAGCTGGACGTGGGGATCCCGTGCACGAGCAGGATCGGGGGGCCCGCTCCCTCATCGGAATAGGCCACCCGGACGCCCCCGAGGTCGATCGTATTCTTGGGAAGGGGCCGGTCTTTGGGGAGCATGGTGGTCCTCCGCTGGCCGTGAATTGTTTTCAGAGGAAGATCCCGAAGGCGCCGGGCGGCACCCCCTCGTTGGGCCGCTCCCGCCGGGACCGGCCCAGAACATTTGCCATGGTTTCCACGCCGGTGATGGCCTGGCGCAGGTTTTTCTTGACCTGCTTCTCCAGGCTGAACCGGCGGGTGCGGTGCGGGTATTCCACATGGTACGGGCATTCCGGCCAGGCAGGCGCCGGTTTGTCGTACCGGTACTTCTTGAACGCCTCCTCCACCAGGGTGTTGTCCGCCGGGTAGAGGAGGTCCATCAGCCTCGTCGCCCCGGAGGCCAGGGAGAAAGTCCGTTCCAGCATGTTCTGAAATCCGGTGGGCTCGCCCAGCAGGCGGATGTACATCCTGCGGATCTCCTTCATCTTCTTCCGCACGGTGCTGTTGGGCGCGTAGATCTCCAGGGATTTGAGGATCGGGAAGAAGGAGTAGGCCAGCCGCCGGTGGTAGAAGGAACGGTCCTCCAGGTACCGGTTGCGGTGCCGGTTCTCCATGCAGAACTCGTACCCCAGCAGGTTCACCCGGATGATCCGGGCGATGGAGGCGCCGTGGGTTTCGTACAGAAGCCGGTACCCCCGCTCGATGATCTCCATGATCTCGTGTTCGTAGAAGTTGTTCATGACCATCCCCCCGCCCCCGTAAAAACTCACCTCTTCCCAGGAAAAGTCCTTGCGGATCCGGCCCTCTTTCTTCAGCTGCTTCCAGAGGGGCGTGGGGGGAAAGGGGCAGACCCGGGTCAGCTGCTGCATGGCAGGGGCCAGGCTGATGAAATCCTGCAGGTCCTCTTCGATGTTTTCCCGCGTCTGAAAATCAAAGCCCACCATCCAGGCCCCGGTGCTGAGGATCCCCACCCGGTGCAGGCCGTCGAACATCTCCTTGTGGCTCAGCCCCTCCTTCTTTCCGTACCCGTGCTCGTGGGCGAACTTGGACTCCACCCCCACGAACACCGTGGAGCACCCGGTCAGCGCCATGTCCTCGAAGCTCCACTGGCTCATGGAGCGGTTCGAGGCAAGGCAGTAGAAGTTGTAGTAGCCCAGGCCGAACTCCGTGTCCTCGCGCAGCAGGCGCCCCACTTCCCGGATGTACTCCACGTTCTGAAAGGAGTCCTCCTCCAGCAGCACGCCCTGGAGCGTGTGCGGGTTCTCGCGCCAGGCGCGCCGGAACTCCCGGTGAACCTCTTCCGGGCTCATGAGCTGGATGCGCCGGTGCTGAAACATCTCGGTGGTGCCGCAGAAGTCGCACGCGTTGGGGCACCCCACGGAGCCCACGACCACCGGCGTGTTTCCCCGTGGGTGGCGGTTCAGCATGGGGAGGGAGTAGCCCCACTTGGGCAGGTGGGAGTGAAAGGCAGGCCGGTCGGGGTTCTCCCCGATCAGGCGCCGGAAGAACCCCGTGCCTTCTTCGTGGCACAGGTGGTCGCACAGTTCCCGGAGCTCTTTCTTTGTGCGGGTGGCTTCCAGTCCCGCGGCGCCGAAGCCGCCGAGCACGATCCGGGAGGAAGGGGCCCGGGCCCGCACGACCCGGCACATCTCCACCAGGTCGTCCACCTGGTTGTGGAACGCGGAGAGCGCCACGTACTCGTACCCTTTTTCCACTTCCCGGAGGAAATCGTCCTTTCCCGGATATTCCAGAAACACGGACGGGCGATCGATGTTCTGGGCGATCAGATGTGCCCAGTTCATGTGCAGATGGCCGTTCAGCGAAAAGATATCGCAACCGCGGCTGAACCTCTGGTTCATCACGTCAATGGGAGAGGTGTTGAAAAACTGTTCGTGGAAAGGACCCCAGGTGGTGGAAAAAAGGACATCCTGCATGTGTGCGCTCCTTCCGTTGCCGGTTTGCAGAACAACATTGACACGATTCAATGTTACACGATATGATGTCGATGTCAAGAATGAACAGGCAAAGGAGCTGACATGCAGCCCGACAGACCGGATGGATCCGGTGAAGGGATGACCATCGAAGAACTGGCGGCCGCTTCGAGGCAGACCGTGCGGAACATCCGGGCCTATCAGTCCCGGGGCATCCTGCCTTCCCCACGGATGCAGGGGCGCAAGGGTTTCTACGGCCCGGACCACCTGCAGAGGCTGAATCAGGTGGCGGCACTCCAGCGGCGGGGCTACTCGCTGGCCGCCATTCAGGACCTGCTGGCGAAGATTGATCCGGAAGATCTTGACCTGGGCATGGTCGCCGTTCTGAGCGCCTGGAGAGACTGGAAGCCCCTGTCCTTTTCCCCACGGGAGTTTCAGGAACGCTATCCCTTTTTTGCCGGAAACCGGGGCCTGATGCGGCGGATGCGCGCCACAGGCCACCTGGAAACCCGAGGCGAACAGGTGGTTGTCGCCTGGCCCGTCCTGCTGGACGTGGCAGCCACCCTGCACGACATGGGGGCCGCCCTGGAGCCGTTCATCGCGCTGATGGAGCGCACGCAGGCCGCCCTCCAGGAAATTTCACGAGACGTGCTCCAGACCTTTGTCAACGACATTCTGCGGAAACGGGAAGACACCGATGACCCCGAGGTGGTGGCGGGCATCGTCACGGATCTCCGCCCGCAGGCCCTTGCGGCGATCAGGTCCCTGTTCAGCCACGTCATGGAGGCGAACATCACGGCCCTGCTCCGCCGCACCGGAAACGGAGATAGCCAATGAACCGGTCTGGTCCGCACAACCGAATCTCGAAGGTTGGGAAATTGCTTTTCGACGCGACGTATTCAGTTTCTGGTCACCATTAGATCAGGAAACCATACTAGAATTTCATAGTTGTAAAAGCTTGAGCAGCCAGGAGGATCTTTAGGTCTCTCCTATGTGCAAAGTAAAGCAGCCTCCCTGGGGAGGGGCCTGCGATTGAAT
>CAYTRL010000036.1:0-23235 GCA_964439795.1 uncultured Thermodesulfobacteriota bacterium | reverse complement strand
GACCGAGCACGAATCACCATCAATAAGTACACATCAGAGTGAAACACTACACTAGCCCTAGGACGGATTCGACCGTCGAAGAGATGTTTTGTCAATTTCTTTCATGAGAATTTGAGAGGCTGTGAGAAAAATGAGTACAAGGAAATATCCTTTGATCACGCCATCTGCGACGACCAGGAACCAATAAGCAGGAAGTGCAGGGGAACTGCGGTCGATAAAATGATGAAGAAATGCTGTCAAAGAATACTGAATCAGGATCAGACCCCACAATACCGAGCTTTCTTTCCAATTGTCCAGATAGCGCAGTCCCCGTTTCAAACATTCAAGATTCTTCAGGTTCTGCATGAAAATCAGGGGAATGCAGTACACGGTCGAGACGGAGAAGATCAAGCTCCCGAAACCGCCGAACAATATGTCCGGGTTCGACCCTTCAAAAGCCCCAGGGGAGAATATGCAGTATGGAATCAAGAAAAGAATCACCACGAACAGGAGAAAAAAAACGAGAACGATCGAGGTAGTAAGATAAGGAAGAAAGTAGTTGTCAGCATAGCTTCGAAACTGGCTCAGATCGCTCCGCACGTTCTGGAATCTGTACCAGATTAGGGGATAGACCCCGGCCGAAAGATATACCCAGGTAATAAATAGGAAGATAGAGATTATCACTAGGGTCGGTGTGGAAAACAAATCAAGCTCAATTACTTTGCCGATCGAGACGATTCCGTGACTGACTATCAAGATGGAGAACAAGGTGAGGCCTTTGTACCTGAGGGTAAACTGAAAGGAACGCCTCACCATCTCCAGGGGATTTTCAAAAGGTTTCACAGTGTTTTTCCTTACGGAAGGCAAGCCCTCTCAGGAATGTTCTTCAAGTGATAAAAAAAATTGACAAGAATTTGGATCGGCGAGAGGGAAGAATATCAAGAAAGGTAATTGTAGGCAAGACTGCGCGTGGCGACACGATGTTGGGATAAGATTTGTAAGACTCGGAGGATCAAGGAGATGATCCCTCCCTTTTACACCCGATTCCCCGCCGGTTTGAATCCTCAATTCCGAAATCCCGAAGATTCTTCATGGACAGGGGTATGTATTTCCCCGAGGCCTTATCGGCCAGCATCCGAACGATCTAGCCCCCCATTGACCTCACGAGGGGGATGTCGGGGAGAAGCTTGTCAAGGTTGACGATGGAATGGAATCGATGGTTCACCAGATGAAAATTCTCGTACGGGTCGTGTACCCGGAACTCCCCCTGGATGAAACGCATGTCGCATTCCTCCTCTTTCCTTAGTCATTCAACGTTAAGGGGAGAACATACCGCGTTTTCCCTCGATTCCTGCCCTCTTGAACACACAACGGCCGGAAACGTAGCGTGTAGCCGCATAGTTATCTTTTCTTCTTCTTCATCATTGAGGGATGTGTTATGGTTTCCGCATCTTACATTTTTCGGCAAAGGTATAATCCAAGAAAATATGTTCCTCTGTATGAGCGGAAAAGGGAATTTCTATGCTGAAGCAATCAGAGCTGCTTCGATCAAAAGCCGTTGCCCACCTCTCGAACTTGAGCCCTGATGAAGTGGGTGAACTGACCCGCAGAGGCAAACTCCCCACAATGAAACCGCTGAGAATATCAACTGGCTACAGGCGACGGTGCTCATTTCGTCCTGCTCGAGTCGTAGCCTGAGGCACTTTTAAAGGGTGACAGGAAGCGAAGAATGCCAGTATAGGATCCAGCTCTATGAAGAAGCGTACCGTAATAATCGCAGTACTCGTTGCTCTTCTGCTCGCGGTGGCATGGCTTGCTTCTGGCGTGTACAAGTTCTTCGTCAACGAGAAAGCGATGTTAGACAGTGCAATAGAACGGGCTTCTGTTGAAATCGAGAAGGATCCGCAATCCGCCAAAGCCCGGTCTAAGAGGGGAGGTTTCTATTACAGTCGTGGATTTTTCTATAAACCTTTTCAAAAGGGAAAAGCAGAGGCTGATTTTGATCGAGCAATCCAAGACCTTACTGATGCCATTGAAATAAGACAAAAGAACAACTTACATGCAGTCGAACGGGCGACCCTTGCTTCAAACCATACAATGCGCGGGGCGGCATATTTCCACAAGGGGAACTACGATCAAGCAATTAGGGACTTCTCGGAAGCAATTGGCCTTAACAAGGGGAACTACGATCAAGCAATTGGCCTTATTCCAGAAAACATGTCAGCTTACTCCAGCCGAGCATTGGCCTATGAGAAAATCGCAGATTTGGACAGTGCGAAAGAAGATTACAAGAAAGCCTGCAATTTAGGAGCGCAGCATGCATGCGAGAAGATAAAAACCAACAGATATTAAACTCGTGGATTATGAGGTCAGGATAGAAATTTTTGCACAACCCCCTTGGTTAAGTCGATAACAGGCTCCAATGAAAGACTATTACAGCACATTGGAAATAGATAAAAGCGCAAATGCAGTTGCAGTAAGAAAGGCATACCGAAAGTTGGCTTTAGAGCTTCATCCCGATGTCAAGAAATCACCCGATGCACATGATAAATTCATTGAGTTGGCCGAGGCCTATGAAGTACTGAAAAGCCCCAAGAGGAAACACCAGTACGATAGGCTTTACGATTACCATATACTGAACAAATCCCCTAGGAGGCATAGAACATACCAGAACCGCGAACGCAAATGGAAAGAGAATGTCAACAGGGCTTCGAACAGAGGTAAGGCAAAGGGGGAACGGTCTACAGCAACCTCTGACAAGATATTTGAAAGAAGAACAAAACGCTGGTCCTTTTCTGACCCCTTTTGGGTGATCCTCGAGCTTTTACATTATCTTCTATCATTCATATTCGATTTGTAGATCAGATCAACCCGGATGAACAAAGGACGCGATGGCGCTAAGATCGCACATTCCGGAACACCTTTTCCTTCCTCCTGCCGTTGAATATTTCACATGATGTCCGCTATCCTCGGCCACTGCATATCAAACCTAGACCGATCAGCGACCCCAAAATGTGTCAAGGAAAGATTGGATACAATTGAGACGGAGCAATTTGACGGCGAGGCACGAGAAGGCATCGGCTTGAGGAGACGGTTCAGATCGTGGAGAGATATTCCCCGGCGATGATCATCCGCTGGATCTGGTTGGTGCCCTCGAAGATCTGGGTGATCTTGGCGTCGCGCATCATGCGCTCCACCGGAAAGTCCTTCATGTACCCGTACCCCCCCATGAGCTGCACCGCGTCGGTGGTCACCCGCATGGCCGTGTCCGAGCAGTAGCACTTGGCCATGGAGGCGAACCGGCGTACCTCCGGGTCCCCCCGGTCCTGCATGAGGGCGGCCCGGATCATCAGGGATCGGGCCGACTCGATCCCCATGAGCATGTCCGCCAGGAGCACCCGCACCGCCTGGAAGGATGCCACCGGCTTGCCGAACTGGGTCCGGTCCCGGGCATAGCGGGCCGCGGCCTCGGCGGCGCCGTGGGCCAGCCCCACCGACAGGGCCCCGATGAGGATGCGGGTCTCGGACAGCCCCTGCAGCAGGAGCGGCCAGCCGGCGCCTTCTTCGCCCAGCAGGCCGTCAGCGGCAACCGGCACCTCCTCCAGCAGGAGGTCCGTGGTGGGGGAGGCGCGCATGCCCATCTTGTTTTCCTTCTTGCCCACCCGGAAGCCCGGGCTCCCGTCCTCCACCAGGAAGGCGGTGATCCCCTTCTTTTTCAATGCAGGGTCCAGGGTGGCGAACAGCACGTAGTATTTCGCCAGGCCCCCGTTGGTGATGAAACACTTGGTCCCGGTGAGACTGTAGCCGCCATCCCCGGTTTTCAGGGCCCGGGTCTTGAGGGAGGCCGCGTCCGAGCCGGACTCGGGCTCGGTGAGGGCAAACCCCACGATGTGTCCCTGGTTCGCGATCTCCGGGAGAAAGCGGGCCTGCTGTGCGGGTGTGGAGCCGTCCAGGAACGGTCCCAGCCCGGCCAGGTGGTTCACCAGCAGCAGGCTGGAGGAGCCGTCCACGCGCGCCAGTTCCTCCACCACCATGGCGCACGTGACCGCGTCCGCGGGCACCCCGCCATACTTTTCAGGGATCTTGAGCCCCATGAGCCCGTACTGGTGCAGAAGCTTGTGGATCTCGTGGGGAGCGGCCTGGGTTTCGTCCAGCTCCGCGGCCAGGGGCGCGATCTTCTCCCGGGCCATGCGCCGGACCGTGTCCTGCAAAATTTTCTGCTCTTCGGTGAGGTTCAGCATGGTTTTCCCTTTTCAGCACATGGTCAGACCGCCGCTCACGCTCAGCACCTGGCCGGTGATGTAGTCGGCCATGGGCGAGGCGAAGAAGACCACGGCCCCGGCGATCTCCTCGGGCCGGGCCACGCGCCGGAGGGGGATCGCCCGCTCAAGGCCCTGGCGGACCTTTTCCGGGAGGCTCCGGAACAGCTCCGTGTCCGTTGGGCCCGGGCAGACGCAGTTCACGTTGATCCCGTGACGGGCCGACTCCCGAGCCAGGGACTTGGTGAAGGCGATCACCGCCCCCTTGGCCCCGGCGTACACGGTCTCGCCCAGGCTGCCCACGCGGCCCGCGTCGCTGGCGATGTTCACGATCCGTCCGGTGCCCGCTTCGGTCATCGGGGTGAGGGCGGCGTGGGAGAAGTGGATGACCCCCTTGTAGTTGATGTCGATCACCTTCTGCCAGAGCCCGGGGGTGGTCTTGGTGAACGGCATCACATCGTCCCAGCCCGCGTTGTTGACCAGGATGTCCAGGCAGCCGAACTGTTCCACCGACCGGGCCACCGCGGCCGCCGCGGCATCGTTGTCGCTCACGTCCACAGCCACGGCCAGGGCCTCACGCCCCTTGCCCTGCACCTCCTCCGCTGTCTTCTTCGCGGTGTCCGGGTTCAGGTCGCAGACCGTTACGTCCGCGCCCTGTGCCGCCAGCTCCAGGGCCACGGACCTGCCGATCCCCTGTCCCGCACCGGTGACCAGGGCCTTTTTATTTTCAAGCAGCATATTTCCTCCCTTTTTTAACCTTGGTCGGAGCCTGACCCCATTGCTCTCCCTCTCCAATTCCGCACCACTGTAACGCAAACGCGGAATGGTGAACAACCGGCCCCGGACGGGACTGAACGAACGGCCCAGGCAGGCTCTTCTTGACGGGCTGTAGAGTTTCCTTTAAAAATCACATGATGGCTTGAGATACAGGTCCTTACCCCTACCCGAGAAAGGTTGTGACACATGATCGAGAAGGCCATGGAGCTGTCTGTCTTCCTGGAGAACCGGCCAGGGGAACTTCACAAGCTGGCCAGTGTGCTGGGTGAGAACAGCATCAACATCCTTGCCATGTCCATCCAGGACCCGGCCCAGTATATACAGCGGCTGTTCGAGGCGAGGCAGCAGACCCTCCGGAGGATCGCGTCCACGGCCAGCTATGGGGCGATCCTCAAGGAGGCCTCCCACCTGACCCTCATCCGCTTCGTGACGTCGGATTCAGAGGGGAGCGTCAAGATCCTGGAGAGGGAAGGGTACCGGGTGGACACCCAGGAGGTCGTTCTGGCCCTGCTGGACAACCAGCCCGGCCGGCTTGCCTCCCTCTCCGAGGCCTTTGCGCGGGAAGAGATCAACATCAACTATACCTACGGCTCGGCTCTGGCCGAAACGGAGCGGGCGCTCTTTGTGTTTCATGTTTCGGATATAAGCAAGGCCCTGGAAGTGATCTAGGGCCGCCGCCGATTTTGACATGGTAAGAGCTCACAGAGAGGCCGGTGTGACCCTTCCACTCACAACCCTGCTCTGGCTCATCATTCCGCCGGTGATCGCCCTGGCGGTGGTGCTGATCCATTTCTTCCGCGGCGGGGGCAGCGCCCCGTGATCTTCCTGGTTTTTCTGGCGTATCTTCTGATGATGGCCTGCATCGGCATCTACTACACCCGATCGAACCGGGCGCTGGAAGACTTTGTCCTGGGGGGCCGGAAGCTGGGGCCCTGGGTGGCGGGCGTCTCCGCGGAAGCCTCGGACATGAGCGGGTGGCTGCTCATCGGCCTGCCCGCGGCAGCCTACGCGGGCGGGTTTTCCATCCTGTGGGCCGTGATCGGCTGCACCGCGGGCACCCTGTTCAACTGGCTGGTGATCGCCCCCCGCCTGCATCGGGCCACGACGGCCTCGGGGGCCATGACCATCCCGGACTTCCTGGAATCGAGGTTTCCCGGCCGGGGGGCGGTGGCCGTGCGTGTGGCGGCCGTGGTCATCATCCTGCTTTTCTACGCCACTTACATCTCGGCGCAGTTCATGGCGGCCGGGAAGATCTTCGAGACCACCTTCACCGGGATCGACACCCCCTGGGGGCCGGTTTCGCTCTCTTATGTGCAGGGCATCCTGATCGGGTGCGGCATGATCCTCTTCTACACCGTGCTGGGCGGCTTCCTGGCCGTGGCCGTCACCGACCTGGTTCAGGGGCTCATCATGGCCTTCTCCGTGCTGGTGCTCCCCGTGGTGGCGATCTGGGATCTGGGAGGGCTGGACCGGTTGTGGGAGATCATGGCCCAGGCCGGGCAGGCACAGAGCATGCTGCGGCTGAACGGGGGGGAGACGGGGCTTGCGTTCCTGCTGGGGGTGGCGGCCGGCGGGCTGTCCTGGGGGCTGGGGTACCCGGGGCAGCCGCACATCCTTGTGCGGTTCATGGCCCTTCGGGAGAAGCGGAAGCTTCGGGCCGCGGCCCTCATCTCCGTTGTCTGGGTCCTCATCGCCCTGTACGGGGCCATGTTCGTAGGGTTTGCCGCCCGGGGCTGCTTCCTCGCCGGGTTGGAGGACCCGGACCGGGCGTTTCCCCTGCTGGCCACCCGTTTTCTGCCTCCCTGGCTGGCCGGGATCATGATCGCCGCGGCCGTGGCGGCCGTCATGTCCACCGTGGACTCCCAGATCCTGGTGGCCGTGTCCGCCGTGGTGGAGGACATCTACGGAAAGATCCTGGGAGGGGACGTGCGCTCCCTTCGCGGCGTCTGGATGGGCCGCGTGACCGGCCTGCTCCTGGGCATGGCCGCCTTCTGGCTTGCCCTGGAGCGTTCCAGCGTGTTCCAGCAGGTGTTCAACGCCTGGGGGGGGCTGGCCGCCGGCCTGGGCCCGGCGGTCTGTTTTTCGCTGCTCTGGAGAAAAACCACCTGGCAGGGGGTGCTGGGGGGCATGGTCGTGGGGGCCGGCCTGCTCCAGTTCTGGCCCCTGATCGAAGCAGGCCTTCCCTTCACCCCGGTTACGATCTGGGGCAACGGCCTGATTCCCGGCTTCGGCCTGTCGGCGCTCACGGTGTATGGGGTGAGCCGCCTCACCTTTTTTACATCAGATTCCGGTTGTTGATATACTCTGTCGGGATTGATCCATAGAACATCCGGGGTATCCAGGAACGATGAGAAAACCACCGAAGTCCCCCCCTGAAGACACCGGGCGCGTCGAGGCGTCTCCCGGGAACGAACCGTTGGAGGAGTACCGGCGAAGGATCGATGATATCGACCAGCGCCTGGTGGACCTGCTCGCCGAACGCCAGGGGGTGGTGGAGCAGATCGCCGAGTTGAAGAAGGCCAACAACCTGCCGATCTACCATCCCGCCCGGGAGGAAAACCTGATCTCCCAGAGACGGAACCAGGGTGCGGCTGCGGGGATGGACCCCGACAGCGTGGATGAGCTGTTTCGCTGCATTCTCCGACAGTCCCGGGGCAAGCAGAGCGCCCGGGTCACGAGGCGTATCGTCCGCCCGGGCGCGAGCGTCCTGGTGGTGGGCGGCCGGGGGAACCTGGGCGGGTACATGGCCAGGTGGTTTTCGGAATCGGGCTACACGGTGCGGATCCTGGACCGGGACGACTGGGAGGACGCGGCCGGGCTCTGTTCCGGCATCGACCTGGCCCTGGTGTCCGTCCCCATCGACGTGACCGAATCCGTGGTGAGGAGACTGGCTCCCCTGCTGCCGCCGGAGAGCCTGCTGGCGGACGTGACGAGCGTCAAGGAGGCCCCCCTCAAGGTCATGCTGGAATCCCACCCCGGACCTGTCATAGGGCTGCACCCCCTGTTCGGACCCACGGCCTCCACCATGGACAAGCAGGTGGTGGTGTACATCCACGGCAGGGACCCCGAGGCGTGCCGATGGCTCCTGGAGCAGTTCACCGTCTGGGGGAACATCCTGCTGAAGGCGGAGGCCCGGGAACACGACGAGATCATGTCCATCGTTCAGGCCCTGCGGCACTTTGCCACGTTCGTGTTCGGACGGTTTCTGCTCCGGAACAATTTCAACCTGATCCGGGCCCTGGAGTTTTCCAGCCCTATCTACCGCCTGGAGATGGGGATGGTTGGCCGGTTCTTCGCGCAGGACCCGCGCCTTTACGCCGAGATCCTTTTCGCGTCGGAGGAACGGCGGAAGATGCTGAAAGATTTCATGCGGTTCTGGCAGGACCACGAAAGGATGTTGACCGAGGGCGACAAGGAGAGCTTCATCGAGGAGTACCGGAAGGTGGCCCGGTGGTTTGGACCGTTCAGCGAGCAGGCCCTTCGGGAAAGCACCTTTCTCATGGACAAGTACATCGAGCGGTTCTAGTGATCCGTCCCGGAAACAGGTCGCCGTTCCCGGGGAAGGTACTCTCGCCTGAGATCTTTCCTTCAGGCCTTTCTTTACTCGTCCCCGCTCGCCTGCAGGGGCAATCAACCAACCGGCTCGCTCGTCCTCACGAAAGACACCACCGGACGCGTGGCTGTTTCTTCGATCGGCATTGATCAGAAAATGAAGGGGCAGGCTGTGGAATTGGGCGGGGTGAACCAGGTTCTGTGCGATCTGCTCGGCACGCCAGAAGACGGGCCGGATCCCCGGGACGTAACGGCGGGCCTGGGGCTCGGGGAGTGGGAAGAAGTTGTCAGGAAGTCCCTGGCGCACAAGGTCGCCCCCATTCTCTACGGCCGTCTTCGTCCTCTCGTCCGGGGAGGTGAGGTTCCGGAAGGGGTGGGGGAGCGGTTCCGGGCGATCTATCTTCACAATCTCGGCAGGAACATGCGCCGGTTCCACCGGCTGGGCCAACTATTGCGGGTGCTGAGCCTAAACGGGATACGGGTTGCAGTGCTGAAGGGGGCGCACCTGGCGGAAGCCGTGTACGGTGACATCGGCCTGAGGCCGATGAATGACCTGGACATCCTGGTCGGGAAAAAAGATCTCGCCCGCACCATGGAGTGCATCACGGAAGCGGGCTTTTTTTCTCCGGAAAACCCGCTGAACCTGGACGTGCACACCCGCCTCAGCACGTCCATCGCGGATTTGAAGATCTCTACGGAAGCGGTCATGGACCGGGCGCGGCCGCTGTCCGTGGCCGGGGAGGAAACATGGGGGCTCTGTCCGGAGGACCTGCTGCTTCACCTGGTGGTTCACCTCTCCATTATTGATCTGTACGGTGGTACCGGCCTGAGGGGACTGTGCGACGTCCGGCAGACGATCCTCCGCCACCACCGGGAGCTGGACTGGGAGCGGGTCGCCCGGCGTGCGGCTGACTGGGGTGTGGTCAACGCGGTCCGCCTCACACTCGGCCTGGCCGGGGAACTTCTGGGGGTCCTGGCGCAGGAAGCCACGGATGCGGGACTCGGTTCGGCGGGCGTGGATCCGCGGACTGTGGCATGGGCCCGTGGGCGGATCTTCGATGAGAAGGAGAGGGAGGAAGCCATCTCTCCTTATTTCTGGGATCTCTGGAGGCGGGGTTCCTCCCGGGGGAGGGCCGCCACTCTGAGAACGCTTCTCTTCCCCCCTCCGGAGGTCATGACCACGCGATACCAGTCCAGTGCAGGGATTGTGCGAACCGGTTTGACCTATTTCATCCGGTTCAAGAACCGCCTGGCTCCGTACGCGAAGGTCCTCCACGGGATGCTGGCCAGGGACAGGCGGGTGCTCTCCCGGCTGGAGAATGAACAGAGGAACCTCGAGATGCTGGAGTGGCTCTCTTCGGAGTGATGTCATGCAGAAAGAAGAGAGGACGGCGGTCATCCGGATGCTGCGCACCCTGCGCCTCCGGTACGCCCTGGCCCTGGTCTGGAAGAGCGGACCGGTGTTTACCCTGGCCAACGCCGCCCTGATTCTGCTGCAGGGTCTTCTGCCTCTTCTCCTCCTGGTGCTGACCAAGCGGGTGGTGGACGCGGTAACAGCGGGGGTGGCGGAGGGGGGCGGCCAGGAAGCCTTCCGGAACGTGGCGTTGTATATCGGGGGCATGGCGGCCGTGAGCCTGGTCCTGTTCGCGTGCCGTTCCCTTTCCGGGCTGGTGAGCGAGGCGCAGTCCCAGGCGGTCTCCGACCACGTGCACTCGGTCATCCACAGCAAGTCCGTGGCCCTGGACCTGGAGTATTACGAGAACGCGCGGTACTACGACACCCTGCACCGCGCCCAGCAGGAAGCGCCTTACCGGCCCACCCGGATCGTGAACGGGCTCATGACCGTGGTGCAGAACGGGCTCACCCTGCTGGCCATGGTGGGCCTGCTCTTTTCGTTCCACTGGGCCGTGGCGCTTGCCCTGTTTGCAGCGGCCGTGCCGGGGGTGCTGGTGCGGGTCCGCTATTCCGGCCGCCTGTTCCAGTGGCATTGGCGGCAGACCCGTACGGAAAGAAAGGCGCACTACCTGCACTGGTTGCTCACGGGCCAGGAGTACGCCAAGGAGGTCCGGCTGTTCCAGCTGGGGCCGCTGTTTATCCATCGGTTTCAGGAGCTGCGCAAACGGTTGCGCAAGGAAAAACTGGGGATTGCCTCCCGGCGGACCCTGGCGGAACTGGGGGCGCAGGGCGTGGCCGTTCTGGCCGTGTTCGGGTCGTTTCTGTTCATCGCTCAGCGGACCCTGGCGGGGGCCGTCACGCTGGGGGGAATGGTCATGTACTACCAGGCCTTTCAGCGGGGGATCGGGTCCCTGCAGGATTTTCTCCGGGGGCTGGCGGACCTGTACGAGGACAGCCTTTTTCTCACCCATTTCCACGAGTTCATCGATTTCGAGCCCCGGGTGAAAGAACCGGCGCATCCGATGCCCGTTCCGAAAACCCTTCAGACGGGGATCGAGATCCGCGAACTGAGTTTCCGTTATCCCGACAGCGACCGGGAAGTGCTCCGCGGGGTCCGGATGACCGTGAGGCCGGGGGAGCATGTGGCCCTGGTGGGAGAAAACGGTTCGGGCAAGACCACCCTGATCAAGCTCCTGTGCCGGCTGTACGACCCCTCCTCCGGGGGGATCTTCGTGGATGGAGAAGATCTCCGCCGATTGGAGATCGCCGCCTGGCGGAGCCGGATCAGTGTGATCTTTCAGGACTATGTCCGGTACCACACCACCGCCCGGGACAACATCTGGTTCGGGAACATCCAGCGCGCCCCCGACGACGGGGGCGTGGAAGCCGCCGCACGCTTTTCCGGCTCGGACGAGGTCATCGCGAAGCTTCCCGAAGGGTATGAAACCGTCCTGGGGAAGATGTTCGAGGAGGGGGAAGAGCTGAGTACCGGAGAATGGCAGAAGGTGGCTCTTGCCAGGGCCTTTGCCGGCGACTCCCGAATCCTGGTACTGGACGAGCCCACAAGCTCCCTGGACGCCCGTGCGGAGTACGAGCTCTACAGCCGGTTTCACCAGCTTTCCAAGGGGAGAACGGTATTCCTGATCAGCCACCGGCTCTCCACGGTACGGATGGCCGACCGGATCCACGTGCTGGAAAAGGGGGAGCTGGTGGAGAGCGGTACCCACGACGAGCTTATGCTCCTGCAGGGGGTCTATGCCCGGATGTTCGAGCTGCAGTCGCGCAGGTACCGGGACCTCTGAGACGCCCTGGAGGGCGTGAGAAGCCCCGGCCGGTACGGTTCCCGCCGGAGCCATGGAAACCCGCATGCATCCAACACTTTCATGCTGTTACTCGTCGCTGCCCGGATCGAGTTCCCGGGAAAAGGTGGCCATGGCAGCGGCCCTGAACCTGGCCGTGGATTATGAGTTCGTATCCTCCGGGGCACTGGATCGGTTCGCGGATCAGGCCCGGAAGGAGGGGGTGGTCTGTCCTACCATCATGGCCTACGGCTGTCATGATCTGAATCCGCTTTCCGACCCGGAACACCGGGACCGGTTCATGGAGCACGTCCTGGAGGCCGGGCGGGGTGCTGCGGTTACGGGATCGGCCGGCGTTCTGACCGCGATGTACGAGAAGAACCCGGTTGCCGGGTCCCGGCGGATCGCCGCTGAGATCTACGGGGCACTCACTCGGGAACTCCCGGACGTGACGCTGCTCATCGAGTGTCTGAGCGGGACCCGGACCGCCTTTCTCCCGGATGTGTCGGGGATGGCCTCGTTTATCGACGGAATGCGCCTCCCCGGGGTGGGGTTGGCGGTGGATACATGGCACGCCTTCAACACCGAGAAGGATCTCTTCGCAACCCTCCAGCGGAACGCCCCCCGGATCCGTGCCCTTCACCTGAAGGACACCGACTCACGGCTCCCCGGGCAGGGGGGCCTGGATTTCAACGCCGTCCTCCGAGGCCTCCGGGCGGGCGGATTCCGGGGACGTTTCACCGTGGAGTGCGGGGATCCCGGTTCCCGGGCCGTGTTCGAGGAGGCGATCCGCCGACTGCAATTGCTTATCCACAACTATTTCCCCTGACCCGGCTTCCGATAAACGCCCATCTGCGGAGCCTGTCCCGGACTTGATCCGGGATTCCCCCTTGCCGCGTCGCTGCGGCGACCTAAGGTCGCTACAACGTACTTCGAGTATGCCTGCGTTCCTCGGCTGCGGGGCGCCTTGCATATGAACCTTTCTCGAAAGCCGGAATGCGGGAGTTTTTCGACATGTGTGTATTCAGTTTTACCCGGGCCGCAACCGATGTACCCTGTTGACCGTGGAGAAATTGCCGGATCTCCGTCCTGCGGCTATACTTAGCATGAGTTTTACCGGAAAATCACATCTGGGAGTACCCGCGCTCTCAGGAACACACAACGCGAGGAAGCTCTGGGAATGACCAAGCCCACCACCCGGACGGGATCCGAAAAGTTGATCGAGGAACTGGCCCAGGATGTCGAGAGGCTGAGGGACGTGGAGGAGATGTGGAGGAAGAACGACGCCCTGATCCGGCTGATCACCGAGAACATTACCGACGTGATCTGGACCCGGGACATGAACCTTCAGATTACCTACTTGAGCCCTTCCATCGAGCGGATGCGGGGGTTCACCGTAGAAGAGATCATGAAGCAGAGCCTCGACGAGAGCATGACGCCTGCCTCCGCGGAATTGTCCAGAAGGGTCCTGCTGGAAGAACTGGCGCAGGAGCAGCAGGAAGGAGGGGACCCGGGTCGTTCCAGGAGCATGGAACTGGAGATGACCTGCAAGGGCGGCGGCACCGTGTGGACCGAGGTGACCATCTCCTTCATGCGGGACGAGAACAACCGGGCCTTTGGGTTGATCGGGGTTACCCGGGATATCTCCACCCGAAAGGCCGTGGACGACGCCCGGAAGGAGAGTGAACTCAAGTTCCGGAGCATATTCGATTTTTCGCCTCAGGGCATCTCTCTCACGGGGGTGGAGAGCGGCAGGTTGATGGACGTCAACGACAAGTTCTGCGAAATCACCGGATATGCCCGGGAAGAACTCCTGGGAAAGACCACCACGGAACTGGGGTTCTACTCGGAAGAGAACCGTGCCCGTTTCGTCAAGGAACTGCAGGAGAACGGGGAGGTCCAGGGTCTGGAGATGACGTTCCGGGTCCGGGACGGTTCCGATGTCACCACCCTCATGTTCGCCAGGCCCCTCCGGGTGGGCAAGCATACGTTCATTCTCTCTCTGTTCTTGGACATCTCAGATCGCAAACAGTTGGAAGCCCGCCTGCAGCAGTCCCACAAGATGGAGGCCATCGGGACCCTGGCCGGGGGGATCGCCCACGACTTCAACAACATCCTGAGTATCATCATGGGCAACACCGAGATGGCGATGAAGGAAGTTCCGGAGTGGAGCCAGACCCGTTTTTATCTTGAGGAATCGCGTACGGCGAGCCGCCGGGCCAAGGACCTGGTCCGGCAGATACTCGCCTTCAGCCGGCGCACGGAAAAGGAGCGAAAACCGCTGCGGGTCGGTCCCGTGGTCCAGGAGTCGGTCAAACTGCTTCGGTCCTCCATCCCTTCTACCATCTCCATCCAGCAGCGGTTTTCCACCCGGGAAGACACCATCATGGCCGACCCCACCCAGATCCATCAGATCATGATCAACCTGTGCGGCAATGCGGCCCACGCCATGCGGGACACGGGCGGGGAAATGGAGATCGGGTTGGAAGTGCAGGAGGTGGACGCCGGCGATGCGGACCGCGTGCAGGAACCGGGCCCCGGGCGATACCTGGTGCTCTCCGTGCGGGACACGGGACACGGGATCGAACCGGACAACCTGGCTCGTATCTTTGACCCCTATTTCACCACCAAGGGGGTCGGGGAGGGATCGGGCATGGGGCTGGCCGTGGTGCACGGCATCGTCAAGGAGAACGGCGGGACCATCCAGGTACAGAGCCGTCCGGGCAAAGGGACCCTCTTCCGCCTCTACTTTCCGTTGCTTGAAGATCAGATCGGGGAGGAACCGGAGACGTTTGCCCCGCTGCCCACGGGCCGCGAACGGATCCTCCTCGTGGATGACGAGCAGAAAGTAGCGGAGGTCACCGGACGCATGCTGGAGTATCTGCAATACCATGTCACAGCCCGGAACGACGGGCAGGAAGCTTTGTCGACCTTTCGGGCCTCGCCGGAGAGTTTTGACCTCCTGGTGACCGACATGACCATGCCGGGGATGACAGGCGCGGACCTCTCCGGAGAGATCCTGAGCCTTCGGCCCGACATCCCTGTGATCCTCTGCACCGGCTACAGCGACCGGATCACCGAGGAAGAGGCCGGGCGGATCGGCATCCGGGCCCTGATGATGAAGCCCGTGGCAATGCGCGAGCTGGCGGAGACCGTCCGCCGGATCCTGGAACAGGGAAAAACATGATCGAGGAGCCGACCCCATGAAGGAAGATGTTTACGAAAAGCTGGCGGACGCCCTCATGCAGGCCGGCGGCACGGTGCCGGTGATGAAATGCGATGAATTCACCGCCCTGAACAAGGAACTTTTCTCCCCGGAGGAAGCGGCCCTTGCCGCGGTTATTCCCCCGGGGTTGAACCCCGTGGAAGAGATCGTCCGGCAGACCGGCCGGCAGCGGGAGGAGGCGGTGTCCCTGCTGGAAAGCATGGCGGACAAGGCGCTGGTCTTCCACCAGAAGCGGGACGGCCGGGACCACTACAAGCTCATGCCGGTTCTGCCCGGTTTCTTTGAGTATCAGTTCATGAAGGGGGGCACGTCCGATCGGGACCGCCGGTTGGCACGCCTTTTTCAGGACTATTTCGACCGGGCCTGGACCGTGACCCAGGGGGTGGCCCCCGGGGTCCTGAAGGGGCTTACGCCCTTCTCACGCGTCATTGCCGTGGAGAAGGAGGTGACCGGGGACAACGTGGTTCATACCCATGAAAAGGTTTCCGATTATATCCGGAATGCGGAGTTCATTTCGGTTTCCACGTGCTATTGCCGACACCACGGGGAGCTGCTGGGGGACCCGTGCGGGAAACCCAAGGAGAACTGCATGGCCTTCGGCCCCAACGCCCGGTTTACGGCAGACCGGGGCTACGGCCGCCTCATATCCAGGGAGGAGGCCCTGCGTATCCTGGACGAGGCGGAGGAGGCCGGACTGGTCCACATGTCTTCCAACACGTCCAAGTACATCGACTTCATCTGTAACTGCTGCGTCTGCCACTGCGGTATCCTGCAGAGTTTTCAGAAGATGGAGATGCCGGCCCTGGGCGCGGTCTCCGGCTTCCGGGTGCGGATCAGCCGGGAGGATTGCGTGGGTTGCGAGGCCTGTGTGGATCGATGCCCCATGGACGCGCTGGAGATGGATGAGGATGTGGCGCGGGTCGACCTGAAACGCTGCATCGGCTGCGGCGTCTGCAACTCGGAGTGCCCGGAGGGGGCCCTCACCATGGAGCGCATCCCGGATGCCCCCGATCCCCCCTGGGACCGGAAGGCCCTGCTCACCGCGGTGCTCGATTCGATCCGTGCAGCGACCAGCGAATGTCTCCTCCCCTGAGGCAACAAACGCTGTTTGATGCTTACAATATCCCTTTCCAACATGGAGAATAGCCGTTCTCAGGATGGCTGGCGAACCTATTAAGCCGGGAAGAAGAGCTAGGATTCCCCCGATCCTGTATGAAATATGGAGCGAGCAGACCCACGTTACCCATATGCATGACGGAGATCCATGAAACAGCCCTGGCAGACGATCGAAGAGGTGTCCACCGCCGAGGGCGCGCTGGTGCTCAAGCGGCGCGGGGACGAGTACCTGATCACAATCGGCGGGCGGGTGCTGATGCCGAGCCGCGCCACGCGGTCCGAGGAAGCGCTCGCCGTGCTGGGCTGTGAGCCGATCGCAGGGCGGTCACGACCCGCTGTGTTGATCGCCGGGCTGGGCCTTGGATTCACGGTGCGCGCAGCGCTGGACGTGCTCCCCGAGACGGCGCAGGTGACCGTGGCGGATCTGCACGAGGCCGTCGTCGGCTGGTGCCGGGAAGAGGCGGCAGGGCTCTCTGAGCGGGCGTTGGACGATCCGCGCGTGCAGACCGTGGTCGCCGACGTGGCCGACGTGATCGCTGACGGAGCCGGGCGATGGGATGCGATCGTGCTGGATCTGTACGAGGGACCGCATACGCCGACCCAGGGGGAGAATCACCCCTGCTACGGAGGGGCAGCGCTGAAGCGCACGAAGCGATCACTCAAGCCCGGGGGGGTGTTTGCGGTGTGGTCCGAGGGCCCGGATCAGGCATTCCAGCATCGGCTTGCCCGCGCGGGATTCAGCGGCGTGGAACGCAAGAACCCGGGGCGCGGAGCGCGCAGGCACGTGGTGTATCTGGCCCGGGGGTGACCGCTCCGCGGGGGCGGCCCGTGCAGCGGGGACTCCGCTGGGGCTCACCCACAGCGACAGGGTGTCGGGCTCGGTCGAATCGTCGGAGAGGTATCCCACGACCCAGGCGTAGCATTCGGTGCCGGCGTCCATCGGCACCCCGGACATCTGAGAACAAACCGTGTTTGATGGTCGCCATATGAATCAGACACATGAATGGTCTGCAACCTCCTGCATCTGAGCGATTTCCGATACATTTTCAGGCACTTCAGTGTAACTTTTCGCTTTCCAATATGCAGGATGGACGATGAATCACTACCTGGCGAACATCTTGAGCCGGGAAGATGGGGTTCGGGCCCGCGATGCTGTATGAAATATGAAGTAACCAGACCCGCGTCATCCGGGTGCAGGACAGAGAAAACATCTCCCAGTATATGGGGCGTCTGCCATTTCAAGTATCGCCATCACACATGAATCACCTACCGATAAATCCTTGACAGTTCAATTCAGGCCTTTTAGGCTTTAGAACAATTCCTGACCGATACGAATTGGATTCGCTCTGATCCCCTCCTGCACTGCTCATGCGGGGTAGCAATGTAATGAAATGCCCCAACTGCCAGTTTGAGAACCAAGAGGATGCGAGGTTCTGTAATGTGTACCGGAGAAGCGACGTTCCGCTCTACCCTGTGGGAGGAGGGATGTGCCATGACAAAGATCGGGAAAACAGGTTTCTGCCTTTTGATCGCCTGGGGGATTATCGCCGCGCATGGGTGCGGTGACGATCCGAATACCGGGGGCATTTTCAATGCGGGGGGAGAGGTTTCCACCGACCGCGACGACCGGGGGGTCTGGTTCATTACCGGTCCCGATAACGCGAGCCTCTACGATATTTCCGAGGCCATGGGGTATGCGGTCGCCACGGACCGGCTCTGGCAGCTCGAACAGTACCGGCGGACGGGCCGGGGGAGGCTCTCCGAGATCCTCGGGCCGAGCATGTTGAGAACGGACTCCTACCTCCGCACCGTGGGCTATTCCGAGGAGGAACTGCTGGCCCTCTTCGATGCCCTGGGCCCGGAGCCCCGGGCCATGGTCCAGGGCTACGTGGACGGCATCAACCGGCGGGTTTCCGAGGTGCTGGAGGATCCGCTGCTCCTTCCCCTCGAGTTCAAGGCCATCGACTTCCAGCGGCTTCTTCAGTTCGACTTCACCCCCACGCTCAGCGAGTGGACGGTGGTGGATCTGCTCAGCTGGATCATCGTCCTTCAGAGGAATTTCGACGGGCAGGCCCTGAAGCTCTGGGAGATCCGGAATGCGGACCTTTATCAGGTCCTTGCGGAGGGCTTCCCGGATGACCATGCGCAGATGTTCGAAGACCTTCGCTGGCTCAACGATCCGGATGCACAGACCTACATCCCGGATGGCGCGGGGAAGACGAAGGCCCTGGCGGGCCTCTCCGGACGGATTCCGTCCGGGGCGGGGGACCGGGCGCTTCCCAACATGAGGCAGGCCGCCGCGAGCATGACCGAAACGCGCGACACCGTTGTCAATAGCCTGAAGAGCATCAATGCCTGGGTGAAGATGGGGAGCTACGGATGGGTCGTCTCCGGGGCGAAAACCTGGTCCGGGAACCCGATCCTCTACTCCGGTCCGCAGATGGGCTTCGACGTCCCGTCCATCGTCACCGAGGGGTCCATCCGTGCCGGCGGGCTCAACGTTTCCGGGATGACCGTGCCGGGCATGCCCACGCTCATCGTGAGCCGCACCCCGATCCACGCCCTGGCCATGATGACCGGCCATGCGAAAACCGAGGACTACTACATCGAAGAGCCTTCGGACGTTTTCCTGCACCGGACGGAGATTATCCCGGTCCTGGGACAGCCGGATGAAACGGTGGGGATCTACCGGAGCGCCCATGGGCCGGTCATGAGCCCCATGCCCTACGACCCGGCCTCCTACGACCCGGAGGCCGACGGTTCCATCATCTCCTGGAAGTACGCCCACTGGGGACGTGAACTCGAATTCATCGTTGCCGCCCTCAAGGTCCTGCGCGCCAGGGATCTGGATGAAGCCGGGGAAGGGGCGGAGATTCTGCCCTCCTCCTTTCACGTTCTCTATGCCAACCGGGGCGGGGAGATCGCCTACTGGATGACGGGCCGCGACCCGGTGAGGCCCCCGGGAGAATGGCGCCTGCCGCAGGGCTTCCTGGGGCCGCACCTGGAGTGGGACGCGGACATCCTGAAAGCGCGCTCCACGGACCGCAACACGAGCCAGGGCTTCTACTGCGGCTGGAACAACAAGTCCAGCGCGGATACCGATGCACCCTACGGCCCCTTCCACCGGGCCCACGTGATCCACGACTTCCTCTCCGCCCGCAACGACCTGACGTACGAAGATGTCCGGGGCCTGGCGCTCAACATCGCCACCACGGATTCGTTCGGATCCGGGGGGAACCCGTGGAAATTCGTGGAAGCGTATTTTACAAACGTGGTGAACGCAAACGCCACCCCGGCGCGCACGGGCGCCCTTTCCATCCTGTCCGGATGGGACGGTCACTTCGTGGACGGTGGGGAGGCGTCGTGGGCCCGGGGCACGGATCGTGCCGACGCCTGGGTCCTGATGGACGCATGGATTCGCGAGGTCATCCGGCTGACCTTTGAGGACGAACTGGGTTCTGACCTGGACAACTACACGCTTTTCAACGTGCTGCTCCACGGCCTCCCCGGCACTACGCTCAACAACCGCTACGACTGGTTCCGGAACCTGTCCGACGGGACCGCGCCGCAGACCGCGGACGCGATCATCCTGGTGGCCCTGGACAATGCCCTGGTCGCGCTGGAGGCAAGGCCTTGGGGGACCGACGCCCGGGGAGAGATTGCGTATGAGCACCCCGTGCTCGAGCAGTTCGGAAACGGCATCGTGCACACCATGCCCCGCTCGTCGCGGTCAACGTACGCGCAGTGCATCGAATACGGCCCCGACGGCCCCGTGCGGATCGAGAGCATGTTCCCCCTGGGGGAGTCGGGCAACATACTCACCGGCCCCCTCTTCATCTTCACCCCGGTTTACGATCCGAACTTCTTCAGCATGACGGAGGTGTACGACGGGTTTGAGCACAGACCCTTCCCCCTGTTCGAGTAAAGAGATGCGGCGCACACCCGGAGGAATTGGGGACAGGAGGAATTGGGGACAGGAACCGAATTTTCTGAGGAATGGAAGAATCGGTGCCTGTCCCCAATTTGATTTCCACATTGATCTCATAGAGGTCAACCCCGCCTTGAAACCGGCCCCGGGAAACGGCACAATAGTTATTAAGAGTCAAAACGTTTTTTTTCCAGTTCTCTGTGGCTGACCGGGGGAGTCGTCTCATGGAACCGCAAAACGGTCGGAATAAGATCCTCACAGAAACAGGGTATGATCTCGGTCCAGGACCCTACACCACGACTGGACAACAGGGGGCGAACATGAAACGAAACATGATCACGGCATGCCTGAGCGTCATCCTTCTTTTTTTCGGGATCTTCATGGGATGCGACCGGCCGGAAGGGCCGGGCTGGTACAAGGGAGACCTGCACTGCCACTCCACCCACAGTGACGGGGACAGTTCCGTGGCGGACGTGATCGCCGCCGCCGAGCGTCGCGGACTCGATTTCTTCGTGATCAGCGACCACGACGGCAGCATGGGGGGAGATCCCTCCCAGTGGTTTGACCCGGGCTACGGTTCCGATCGGATGATCATGCTGTACGGCGTGGAGTGGACCACCGGCCGGGGGCACGCCAACGTATGGGCCGCGGAACCGTTCGACTACCAGCCCCTGTGGGAGGCCCACCAGGCCCTGGATGCCCGGGTGGCCATCGATGCCGCACACGCGCAGGACGTCCTGTTCTCGATCAACCATCCCACCGACTACGACTGCTGTCCCTGGGAGTACGAGGAAGACCGGGGCGTGGACAGCATAGAGGTCTGGAACGGCCTGTACCGCATACCGGACCAGGACGTTATCGCCACCCACGGTTTCTGGGACGACTATCTCATGGCCGGAAGGCGCGTGCCCGGCGTGGGTGGGAGCGACATGCACGACCTGCGCGGCATCCCCGGGCTGTATCTGCGCGTTGGGGATCCCACCACCTGGGTCTACGCAGAAGCGGCCACAGCCGAGGGAGTCCTGGCCGGGATCCGGGCGGGCCGTGTTTCCATCAGCCACGAGCCCGGGGCGGCACGGCTGGAGTTCACCGCGGACACGGACGGGGACGGGACACCGGACGCCCTGATGGGAGACAACGTGACGCTGGAGGCGGCCCGGGAGGTGCTCTTCGAGGTTCGTGTCCACCCGCAGGCGTCTTTCCCCGGGGAAAGGGCCCCCGTGGAGGATGTGTCCGAGGCCTTCACCGGGAGCGGGGGCGGCGAGGTGAAGAGCCTGGAGGAAATCCTCACCACCCTGCTGGACGAGCGGGGGTCCCTGGTGCTGGTCATGCGCAACGGTCGGTTTCACGGGCTTTGGAAGCTCGCCGGGGATTCCGGGGTTTTCGCCTTCTCGGACCGGGTGTCACCCGACGACCCGGTCTACTACCGGGTGGAGCTGCTGGGCCGGCCCAAGCCGGGCCCCATCAACCGTATTCTCCGCGGCTGGGTGAAGGCCCTGTCGAACCCAATCTACTTCGGTTATCCGGACTGAGTTTTTTCCGGGATGCTATCTTCTCCGGGCAGGCATCGCTCCAGCAGTTCGAGGAACGATCCCAGCGTTGTCCGGTCCATGCCCGTCTCGCAGAGACCGATGCTGAAGGTCAGGGACTCCCGAAACCCGCTGATCCCCATGACGAACAACGGGGGGAACGGGATGGGAACGGTGAGATAGGCATCGGTCACCTCCGGACCGCCGAAGACAAGCTCCTGTTCGCGAAGAACCCCCAGGTTGGTGATCGAGGGAAAGGCCCTCCCGGCTTCGATCCACTGGTCTACCGTCCAGTGGAGCAGCTTGCGGGCCCAGGCGAAGGGAAGCCCCTTGAAGACCAGGGCCGCCAAGGGATATTCCCCCAGGCCGATGTAGTCGACCTTCTTGAGGTTCATGAGATCCCGGACCCGGACAACGGTATCCTCCAGCGTCTTTCCCATCTCAAAGCCCGGATTCAGATGCACAAATCCGGAAAGGTTGCAGATAGCCCCTGCTTTCCCGGAAGGCAGGTAGCGTCTCAGGTCCGCTGTGATCATCATGCGGAGCGCCTCATTCGGTGCGGGGTGGATGCGGAGCAGCAGGGCCCGGTACAGTGCGGCCACGACCACGTCGTTCACCGTGGCCCGGTGCCTTTCCCCGAACGCCTTGAGGGCGCGGAACCGCTCGGGGCCGATCCGGCGGATGACGTAGGTCCTCTTGTCGGGGGATCCCGGGGCCGCGGGAAAGGTCCAGGATCGAGCGGGAAAGGCGTCCTCGATCGTGTCCCGGATGCCTTGCCTGACGATGCGCAGCATGGCCAGGAAGCTGAGGCGACGGCTCACCTGGCGGAAGCTGCGGCTCCCGTTCAGGTTGGGGCGCGGGGCGTACCCGGGATCCTCGGCCAGCTTCCGGTACAGGGCGGCGAGGATGTAAGTGTACTCCTTGGTGCCGCCCGCGTCCGCCGTCAGGTGGTTCACCTTGATGCAGAGCGTGTCGTCTTCGGCCCGAAGTATGCGCGCGAGCACCTGCGGGTCCGACCGGGGATCGGTGGGCATGGCCAGGAACCGCTGGAGTTCCGCCTCCACGTCCCCGGTCTCCACGACCCTGCACAGTTCCAGGTCGTCCAGATCGTCACGGCGTTCCCAGTAGGGCCTCCACCAGCGGTACACGAACCGGCAACCCAGGACCGGCTCCGCGTCCAGGGAGAGCCGGACGGCCCGGGCCATGCGGTCCTCGTGGACCCTTCCCCGGAAGGCGATGACCGCGTGGATCTGCGGTTCGTACAACTTGCTGTGAGCGTACAGGATCCGGTCGGTCATTACGGCGCGAAGGCGGCGGGGGATCCGGGGGTGACCCTCCCGTTTCTCTGAGGTCCCTTCTCTCGATGGCTCCACGATGCGGCGTTCCTTTCACCTGGAGACGAATCAAAGATGCTTTGTTTTGCAGACCTTTTTGTCCACCGGCTTTTTATCGATCGTCGTCGGCAAGATGCCCGGCCTCAAAAGGTTCCCTATCCTCCCACAATCGGACCGGCCAGACAACGAACAGGATGCTTCCCTTCCTGATCCTCCTCGCAACATTCGATAGTGGAAACTGGGTAGTCACAATTCATCGGCAATCTTTTTCTCCGTCATTCCGGGCTTGACCCTTTGGGGGGGGGGGGGGGGGGGGGGGGGGGGGGGGGGGGGGGGGGGGG
>CAYTRL010000035.1:0-23463 GCA_964439795.1 uncultured Thermodesulfobacteriota bacterium | reverse complement strand
GCACGAATCCATGAAAAGAATTGAAAACACCCGATTTCATGCAAAATTCAGGTAGTAAGAGCACTCGTGTTCCGGTGTGCGGGGCAGGGAGAAGAGGAAACGGTGAAAGGTGTCCGCGTTCCGCATGATGGTTTCCCGACCGGGGGGATCGTATGTCCGAGGGCCCTTGAAGGCGCCGGTGGCTTCTCTGTTCCTTGCTTTTCATTGTAGATGCATCCTGCCCGGGATTCAAAACAGCGGGAGCGTTCTGGTTCCCGGGGTGGCGGTATGGATGTGCTTGTGGTTCTTCGCCGTGATTGCAGCATAAAGGGTTTTGCGATACCCTGAGAGCGTTTGTTTCCGCACGATGTTTCCCGTGGTAATCGTTGTATTCGTCCGTCACATCCCCAGCCTGGCGGAGCGATCGGTTAACACCCTTTCGGATGAGGAGAAAC
This sequence comes from uncultured Thermodesulfobacteriota bacterium, assembly GCA_964439795.1. Classification (GTDB taxonomy): domain Bacteria; phylum Desulfobacterota; class DSWW01; order DSWW01; family DSWW01; genus CAYTRL01. The sequence goes on along the minus strand of CAYTRL010000035.1, from coordinate 23,029 downwards.
TCATGAGCAGTCAGCAGTGGCAGCAGCCTCCGGCAATGCAGATCGACGAGAGCAAGACGTACAAGGTGACCCTGGAGACCTCTCAGGGGGAGATTGAACTGGAGCTCTATCCGCAGCATGCACCCGTGACGGTGAACAACTTCGTGTTCCTGGCCCGGGAGGGCTTCTACAACGGTGTCGTCTTCCATCGGGTGATCAGTGATTTCATGGTTCAGGGGGGCGACCCCACGGGTACGGGCCGGGGCGGACCCGGTTATAAATTTCAGGACGAGTGCAAAGGAAACCCGCTCACGCACGAATCCAAGGTGATCTCCATGGCGAACGCCGGACCGAACACCAACGGGAGCCAGTTCTTCATCACGCACTGCCCGCAACCGCACCTGAACGGGAAGCACACCGTGTTCGGGAAGGTGGTGAAGGGTGAGGACGTGGTGGATGCCATCCAGCAGGGCGATACCATGCTTACGTTAACGGTCGTCGAGCAGTAGCCGAACATTGCGGGACGGCAGGGGTAGGTTTCCTAGCAAGAACTACGAAATTATGTGGACATGATGTGCGTTGCAGCATTGCCTGACAGTCTGATCATATGAAAAAAAGGGTTCTATGTTTTTCGTCATTCCGGACTTGATCCGGAATCCAGGGGTGGGGAAAAAGTGGCTGTTTGGCATCCCCACCAGTCTCCCCCTGGATCCCGGCTTTCGCCGGGACGACAACTCCTTGGACTTTTTCAGACTGTTAGGCACTGTTTCCTGCATCTTGCAATGTCTGGCTACTAATTGTAGGTCTTACTAAATCGCTGAAAGAAAACGGGGCGGGTTTCTTATGCGCCTGAAACGGCTTTTCCTCGGCCGGTTATTGTTGATCATGATCGTAGTGCCGGCCGCCTTCGGGGGCTGTTCTTCCTCCGACGGGGATGCAGGTCCCCGGAATACAGGACCCTTCTACGAGACGCTGCAGCGGGACGCCCTGTCGTTCGCATTCCAGGAAGGGGAGTGGCTCGAGGACTACGGAGACGCGGCCGCTTTTGGTCCGACCTTCTACCTGCATGCCGGTACCGGAATGAACCGGGAGGACTACCTGTCCATCGCCCGGGCGGCGAGCGCTTATAACCTGTCCGCTGTGGAGGAGGCCGATGGCAACATCTTCTGGTACCTGGAGAACCTGGAAGAGGTCTTCATGTGCATGATGGGCCTGGTGGAGTATGCAGGGGTCTCGGGGGACATGGGAGCCGTCTCCGCGGTGGATCGGCTGATCCGCACAACGGACGGGGCCGTGCGTCTGCTGGGCGACTACGTGAACGTGAGCGTGGGCGAGTTCGCCGCCGACCTGTACGGCCCCACGGCGATCACCGGGGGGATCGTCCTCATCTACCTGCAGTACGCCACCTACCTGGACACGCCTCTCCGGCAGGAACGGATCGACCGTGCCGCAGCGGTGGTGGAGCGGATCGACGAGGAGGCGTGGGCCGGGGACCACTACCGGTTTCAACCCGGAGGGTACAAACTCTTCCTCTACCCCAACAGCATCATGATCACGGTTCTCTGCCGCCTGTACGAACTCACCGGGGAGGCAACGTACCTGGAGCGCGCCGAGGTGGTGTACCGCGGGATCCAGCCCCTGCGCTTCACGGACGGCGGGTTCTACCGGTCGCCCTACAGCCAGGAGTACCAGGGAGCCAAAACCTATGAGTACAGCACCCTGTCGAGCCAGAACTACCTCACGATCGGGCTCATCCTCCTTCACCAGAACACGGGGGACGAGCAGTACCTGGACGACGCCCTGGTGGTCCTGGATCAGATCCGGATCCGTCTGTACGACCCCGCCCAGGGAAAGCTCCTGCACCACTGGATCGACGGGCGCATCGCGGGTCCTGAGGACCCCGACTACTTCTGCTCCGGCTGCAACCTGCAGACCCTGTACATCCTCCGCTACCTGAAGGACGAAGTGGGGGTGACCCTGCCCTGGTGACAGGGCCCCGGTGCTGCAGACGTCCATCCGGCTCAGCGGGTCAGGGTCAGGGGCTCGCCGATGCGGGCGGCTTCCACCTCCTCGGCGCAGAACGGCAGGGGGATCCAGCCCTTGTGGGAATACACCGGCGTCTGGTCCCCGCAGTGCGGTTCACCTTGATGACCCCGAACACGCCCATGGCGTCCTTGCCGCCGTGGATCGGGTGCCGTCATCCCCTCGATTTGTCTTTTTAAAAATGGTATCCTGTTTATAAAGCATTTTTTTCTTGGATGAATCAGAACTGGAAAGAGGTGCCGTGATGTCCAGGACGCGAAACATATTCTGGTGCACGCTCTTGTTGGCGCTGGGGTCCGTGATGACCCTGTCCGCCTGCCTGCCGGACGACTGGGTGGCCCCCTGGCCCCGCTCCAATATCGAAACCCGGGACTACGACGAGACGGTGGCCGCAGGGGAGCTTCGTATCAGGGCGGAACAGTACGACCGCTGGCACCTGGAGAACCACCAGCCGTACTACGGCGGCACGGTGGGCACGGTGTTCACCGACGAGACGCGCACCGAGGTGGACCACCACTTCGACTGGGGCGACAGTTGCGAGTGGACAGGCCTCTATCTCGTCAGTCAGGCGTTTCGGCACCATATAACGGGAGAAGAGCAGGCCCGGGCCAACGTCCTTCGGGGGGTAGATACCCTGTCCGGTTTCCTGCACGTGAACGGCACGCCAGGCTTCATCTCCCGGTACCGGGGCCGGCAGGACCCGAAGATCTATCCCGGGGATGCCTGGTGCGACGCGCCGGAGCAGAACCGCTGCCATCACATCGAGACCGGGCCGTATGCCGGAGACTTCTGGTGGGGAGAGACAAGCCGCGACATGTACAACGGCTGGTTCTTCGGCATGGTGGCGGCCTACGACCTGCTGGACAACGAGACGATGCGGGAGAGGATCCGCACCGATGTCACCGAGGTGCTTACCGTACTCATGGACCAGGGGTGGAAGATCCTGGACGAAGCCGGAGAACCCACCGACGCCGCCCCCGACGTGATCCCGCCGTTCCGCTTCGCGTGGCTCACCATCGGCTACCACATCACCGGGAACGAGGCGATCAAGGCGGAACTCCAGACCTGGCTCAAGAACGACAACCGCGTCCTGCTGCGCATCCTGAGCATCAACTTCATGAACCGCTACGCACAGTACTACGGCAACTGCCTGGCGCACGAGTACTGGTACAACCTGCTGCGTCTGGGAAAGGTCTACTTCAGCCGGGACGACTACCGCTTCCTGGTGAACGTGTTCGAGACCCAGGCGCACAACTTCACGCGGCTCTCGCACAACCCCTGGTTCAACGGGGTCTTCATGAGCCAGGGGGCCTACAGGCCGCTGCAGGACCAGGACCCGTACCACGAACAACTGGTACGGGACCTGTCGGACTTCCGGGACGCGCCCAACTTCCAGTACGCCCTGCCTGACCGTGATCCGGCCACGTACACCCTGGACCCGGTGTCCGTCACCCTGCACGACCTGATAGAGGAGTACCCGATCCTGGGGCAGATCATGGGCAGCGTGGACCCCCAGGCCCTGGAGCCGTTTCCGGTGGACCAACAGTGCACCACGGATTTCCTGTTCCAGCGCAACCCGTTCCGTATTTCCGCGTGCGGGGCCCACCGCCCCGGGGTCGTCAACCCCGGCGTGGACTACCTGATCTCCTACTGGCTGGCGAGCTATCACAAGTTCATCGGCAAGGAGATGTGAAGACGGTTGAAGGAACCCCCGGGTTCCAGGACAAGGAGGGGGAATATGGCAAGCCTGCGGAATGCAAGAGGAGAATCGTCGGTCCTTGCGGGGATCCTCTTTTTCTTGATCGTATTCCTGACGGCCGGGGGGTGCGATCCCATGGATCATCCCCTCCAGCCCGACGTGATGGCGCTCAATGCGCGCAAGACGCCGGCATGGTTCGATGAGGAGAAACTGGGGATCTTCATCCACTGGGGGCCCTATGCCGTTCCGGGAGTCGGTGAATGGTACCGGTTCAACATGCACTATGACCCCTTTACCATGGAATACCACCGTATGACGTATGGGGAGGATGTTCCCTATGAGGTTTTTGGGGCCCAGTGGGCGGAAACCATGAACGGGGGGGGGGCCTGGGACCCGCACGCCTGGGCGGATTTCTTCGCCCGGGCGGGCGCCCGTTATGTGGTCCTGACCACGAAACACCACGACGGTTTCCTCCTGTGGCCCAGCGATACCCCCAACCCCGGCGTAGCGGACTGGCAGCTGGAGCGGGATGTGGTGGGTGAACTGGCTGAGGCCGTGCGCTCCCGGGGCCTGCGGTTCGGTGCCTATTACTCGGGCGGCCACGACTGGACCTTCCGGTTTCCCGTGGGGACAGGGCCGATCCGGCAGCTCCAGTCCCACATGAACAATGAGGAAGAAGGTCTGTACGTGGAGAGCCACTATCGCGAATTGATCGAGCGTTACAGCCCGAGCCTTCTCTGGAACGACATCTCCTACCCTGCGGGGTACGGGTTTGAATTCAAGTGGCGGATGATCGCGGACTACTATGCGGCCGTGCCGGATGGGGTGATCAACGACCGGTTCCTGGACTCCTCCTTCATTCAGCGGCCCCTGGACCGCAATCCATGGCTCTATGACCTGCTCGACTGTCTGCTGGGGAACGGTCTCGCCAACCCGGTGCCCGGCGGGGGCGCCTGGTTGCGCGGTATGGAAGGGGCGGCCGGTCCGATGCCGCTGCAGGGTCCGGGGACGGCGGACCTGGACGACCTGATCAACGCGTACGAGCCCCCGCATTACGGGTATCTGACCATGGAGTTCTCCGAGTTCGACCAGATCCAGGACGCGAAGTGGGAACGTGCACGAACTCTGGGAAACCGGGGTTGGGGGTACAACCGGTTCGAAACCGAGGAAGATATCCTTACCGGGCGGGACCTGATCCATCTGCTGGTGGATATCGTGTCCAAGAACGGCAACCTGCTGATCAACGTGGGTCCCACGGCCGAGGGGGGCATCCCGGCCATCCAGCAGGCGCCCCTGCTCGCCCTGGGCCGGTGGCTGGAGGGGAACGGTCAGGCCATCTACGGCACAAGGCCATGGACAGAGGCCGAGGGGTGGACCGGTTCCGGGTTGCCCGTGCGCTTCACGCAGGACCGGTGCATGCGCACGGTCTATGCCGTGGTGATGGGAGGGCTTTCGGCGGACAGCGTGCTCATCACCGGGTTCGATCCGGATCCCGTACACATCGAACTGCTGGGCGTCGGCCCCTGCCCGGGTTGGTCCCAGGGGGAGGAAGGGCTCCGCATAGAGCTTCCTGCCCACCTCCCGGAGCAGGATGCGTACGCCTTTGCCATCACCCGCTTCGTTCAAGAGTTTCTCCCATCCGCCCCTCCCGGAAAAAGATGGGATCTCGCATGGAACGACGAGTTCAGCGGTGCGTTCCTGGATTCCACTAAGTGGAGCCATTCCTGCGAGACCCCCTGCCCGAGAAGGGACGGCCACTGGACCGGAGATGCCGCGTACCTGGACGGTGACGGCCAGCTGGTCATGGAGATCTACGAAGAAGACGGCGCCTACTACGACGGGTCGATCCACACGCAGGGCAAGTTCGAGCACACCTTCGGCTACTACGAAGCCCGGATCAAGCTCCACCGGGAGGGAGGGCACTGGCCGGCCTTCTGGCTCATGTGCAACGGGGTGGGGAGCATCGGGGACGAGGGAAGGGACGGGACCGAGATCGACGTCATGGAGAAGCCGTGGGCCACGGGCCTGCTCAAACCCGTCACCAACCACGCCATGCACTGGGACGGGTACGGCCCGGAGGGGGGCAGCGCGTCCAGGATCTCCCTGACCCCGCGGGTCATGGAAGGCTGGCACACCTACGGGCTCTGGTGGTCTCCGGATGAGTATGTGTTCTACATCGACGGCAGGGAGGTGTGGAGGACGGATGCGGGGGGCGTCTCCCAGGTACCCGAGTACCTCATCCTGTCGGACGAGATCGGGGACAGCTTCATCTTCATGGAATCGATCGAGGATGCCCTGCTGCCGGATTTCTGGTACGTGGACTACGTCCGGGTCTTTGACCTGGTGGATGCAGCCGTTCAATAAAAACATCCGTTGAGGGGCCGTATGAAAACCGCATCCTTCGCTCTCATGATGTTTTTCCTGCTGTTGTCTTTCAACGTCGTACCGGCTTATCCCGCGGAGATCGTGTCCGTGACACAGGACCGCGATGAAGTGCCCCGGTTCCACATGGTGGAGATCTCCATTGATCTGGACCGGTTGTACGACAACCCCTATGACCCGGAAGAGGTTCGCGTCTCGGCAGAGATGACTGCTCCCTCGGGAGACCCGCTGACCGTGAACGGGTTCTGGTTCGAGCCCTATGTCCGCTCCCTGGAAGGGGACACCGAGGTGTTCACCCCGGATGGCCCCGGCGGGTGGCGGGTCCGTTTCGCCCCGTTGCTTCAGGGAGTCCACACGTATCGTATTCTCGTGGAGGACCCGGAAGGACAGACCCTCTCCGCCCCGTTCTCCTTTACGGCCCTTGCGGCGCAGAGCCGGGGGTTCATCCGCGTGGACGGGCAAAACCCCCGCTACTTCATGTATGACGACGGGACGAGCTACGTCCCCCTGGGGGTCAGCATCTGCTGGGTGACGGATGCCTCCGGAGGGTTCCGCTATACCGGGTATCTGGATTCCCTGGCAGGGGGCGGCGGGAACTGGACGCGGTTGTGGATGAGCCATTTCGGGCAGGGGACGGCTCTGGAATGGGGGGCCTATCATCACACCGGGTACTATGACGGGCTCGGCCGGTACAGCCAGCAGGTGGGAACCAGGCTGGATGCGGTTTTCCGCCATGCGGAGCAGCTGGGTGTGGCCATCGCCCTGGTGCTTCATCAGCATTCGCAGTTAGAGACGATCCAATGGTCGAGCTGGGATGAAAACCCTTACAATGCGGCCAACGGCGGGCCGTGTCCTGCAAGCGAAGACTACCTTACGGACCCGGAGGCCATCCGTCTTGCAGAGAACCTGCACCGCTACATCGTGGCGCGGTACGGCGCGTTCCGCTCCGTCATGGCGTGGGAGATCTGGAACGAGGCCGACAGCATTCTGGGCGTGCCCATGCCGTCCATGAATGCGTGGTCCCGGAACGCGGCCGCGCGGATACGCGGGATCGACCCGGCGGGACATCTGGTGACAACAAGCTACGGGGCCCCGATCCACCTTGCCCATTTCGACATTGAAACCTGGGATTTCAACAACCGGCACCAGTACGTATTCGGTTCCTGGCTGGTGGGCGGTCTCCTGCGCCCGTACAGGGAGGCGAACAGGCCCCTGCTCCTGTCCGAATTCGGCATCGACTGGTGGGCCGCACTGAACGATCAGGACCCCCTGGGGGTGAACATCCACAACGGAACCTGGTCCGCCCTGATGCACGGCTATGCGGGGGGCGCCATGAACTGGTGGTGGGACAGCTATATCGACCCGCAGGATCTGTGGTTTCTGAACAGGGCGCCCGCGGACTTTGTGGCGGGCGAACAGATGACCGCTTTCACCGTGGATGTTCCCGCCTTCGCCGTGGGTGACGGACGCCTGCTGGAGATCGCAGGGATCGGGGCGTTCGGCGGGGACGGCGGAACGAGGATCTGGTTCTGGGTGCACGATCCGGAGAGTGCGTGGTGGACCCGCCCCGAACAGATCCTGCCCCTGGACGACGCCGTGGCGGTTCTCCTGACAGATGTGCCTTCCGGACCCCGGACCTGTCTTGCGGAGGTCTGGGACACCTGGACCGGCGAGATCCTCGAGACCTTTCCGGTTCAACAAACCCTTTCGATCCTGCCCCTGGACCTTCCTTCCTTCACGCGGGACATGGCGGTCAAGCTTGCCTGTCCTTGACAGCCACCTCCTTATCTATATCCCCAGATCCGCCAAGTACCACACGGAAGTGTCCGGAACGTTCATCTTTCTTTCAAGACCGATCATCTCGGTACTGATCGCCTGAATATCTTTCGCCCCAGCACCTGCCGCAAGTTTCGCTGCTTTCACGACCCGTACCCAGGGTCCATTCCCCTCCTTGATTCCATGCTCCCCCCGATGACCCTTCTCGCAGCTGCGGTTTCCTGTGAGGAAAAGTTCAACCATCTCCCGTCTCCAGAGGTGGACTTCTGAGACGACCGGGGAGTTGACCGGCCTTACGCTCGCCGAAAGAGAACAAAATAGACAACCAACAACATTGTATGCGTACAAGTATTATTTAATGCATATTTAGTATTCGATACGCATTAATCCTCCCCCCTCTTCCCATCGCTGTCTGAAGATTCAACAGCTAAAAATAATCTTTTAATCCAATAGATTATAAATTAACAGGTGCAATATCGAACTGCTTTTCCCCTCCTGGCACGTCTCTTGATTTTGTTCGGGGTTGTCCGAACAAAAACCAAGCCAGAGAGGAGAAAAAAATGAAAACGCGAAAAAATATCGCAACTGTCACCCTGATTTACACCATGTTTCTGTGTGTCCTGGCCGTTCGTGCCGAGGCCCGCAACAGCGGGATGGCAAATGAAAATTACTATGGGTTTGTGCATTACAATCATTATGCGGGACGCACAAGTTGGCCTGATTATCTGGAGAAGGTTGAATCCGTCGGCGCTGGATGGATCCAGGCCGAGGGGCCGGAAACAGAGAGCTGCTCCGTATCGTGGGACGAAGTCGTGCCCTGGAACACCGACTGCGACCCTGAGAATGCTCCGGATCTGGATAATCCGGAGGTTTACCAGTGGGAGTCCATGAACTGGGTCAGGGAAGTAGCCGACAGGGGAATGGGTGCTGTTCTGGATATCAGCCCGGGAGGCGGTGCCAACAGCACAAGCTGCTGGACCCGGGAGTGCAACGGGGGCGTCTGCCCCCCGAAGGATGAGTACTGGGACCTGTGGTACAAGTTTGTGTTCCATGTAGTGGATCATTTCGACGGGACCCATGTGGATCATGCCGGTAAGGCCGTCCCGGAAGTGAGGTATTTCACGAGCGTGGAAGAGGCCGGCGAGGGGGCGATCATGTTTTTCTACGGCGGTGACGCGGCCGATCTTCTCGGCGCCCGGCTGGACAGAACCGATCCCGGGAACCCTGCGATCATTTTTAAAAGCGCTGAAGATGTCGGCGGGACCAAAAACGTCCCCGAGGCGATCGTTCCCGTGGCCAACCTGGCCGTTCATGATGCCAACCCCGATGCCCGGTACGTTCTGGGAGCGATGGTGGGAGGCGCGGCAAAGTATGCCTATGCACATCTATACAGTGAATGGGTGGCTGGAAGAAGCGATGATTATCTTGATGCGCTTGCACGAAGCTATAATGTTCGACCCGCTTCCGAACTTCGCAGACCGTTCAACGGGTATTATACGTGGGAAGAGCTGTTCAACGCGGACATTGCCGCCCTCAGGGATTCTCAAGAGCTCCTTCTTCCCTCCTTTGCCATTACTGAACATTATGATGTTTATGGAATCCACCTGTATGACGGGATGTACGGTTACAGCCACGATTCCTCGTCCTGGAATGACAACAACCCGAACATTGCCTTTCTTGCTCCCGAGGGGTTTCAGCTTGTCATCAACTGGCTCTCGCGGCAGGTCCCCGACAGCATCTGGATCACGGGTACGGGTCTCTGGCCAAACCCCTACATTGTCGGCGATTATTCGCTGAGGGAGCAGTTGAACTATAACGCAACCCACGTGCTGAAGACCATCACCGTTGCCCATGCCACGGGCGTGGAATGGATGACCTATTCCAGCATTCACCAGCCCGGGGGATACGGCACCCTTGCGGATATCATGTGGTGGGGTTTGTGGCCGTACGAAAAAAGTACCGTCGAGGATGGGACAGCCGCGGCGGACACATTTTCCTTGATGGCGGAGCTTATTCCCACGGGAAATTCCGTTACGAGAAAAGAGGCGTTCGAGTACAGGGACGGTATCAGGACGCCCGTGGAAACGGATGCCGCTGATCGCAATTTCAATAACGGCTCCACCCCCGATCCCTGGTCCGGCGATGCGGAGTACAATACGAATGCACTGCTTTACAAGTTCGACCTGGACCAGCCCGCGCCGCACGATCACGTTGCCGTGGGGTGGTGTGTCGACAAGGAGCCCTCGGTGCCGGAGTCCTTCGACTCGTATGTGGAATGTGACCGGATCGATGACATCTGCGAGGCCCTGGGCGTCAGCGGCGATGACACGGTTACGGTTTACGATTTCAAGGGCAGGAAACAACAGGAAATCCCCTGCTCACAAGCCACGATCACCTTCGAGCAGGCGCCCTTCGTGATGACCTGGGAGGCCCCAACGGCCCGCCACGATAATCAGCCGCCGGTGGCCCAGGTGTTCAGTGTGGACATCGTGTCCATAGAAACCCAGATCCTTCTGGACGCCAGTGAGAGCTTCGATCCGGACGGGAACGCCATGGAGTTCCACTGGTCCCAGGAAGAGGGCCCGGAGTCGGACCTGATCGTGCATCCTGACGGAACTGCGGAAGCCCTCGTCCAGGTCTCGGGCCGTTACTCCTTCTCCGTTCGGGTGTTCGACGGCAGGGACTGGAGCAATGTGGCGCTGGCTTCTTTCGACGCGGTTGATCGACCGCTCAGTGATTTTTCGTCATCCAGCGGGAACAGCGCGAGTCCCGCCCTCGATGAGGAGGATCACACGTTCGGCTGTGTGACCGCATCCAACCGGAACAGCACGCGCCCCGCCTCTTCAGGCATCCTCTCTCTGCTCATCGTCCTGTCGCCCGCCCTGGCCGTTGTGGTGTGGCGCAAGTGGATGGCCCGGGGCCGTGCCCTGCCGTCCCTGTGGGAAACGCTGCCGCCCCCCGCCGCGGAGTCCATGAGCGAAGACACAGGAACGCCCGCCCCGTCGTTCCAAGATCTTTCTCCGCTTTCGTCGGAGGAGATGAAGTGGGAAGCGCTGCAGGAGATTCCCGGAAACGGCGGTACCGTTCGTGATGTGACCGGGTGCAAGCTTGTGTCGGGCGAGGCCCTGAGAGCCTACCGCGACCGGCTGAAGAGCCTGGTCAGCGCGCTGATCCTGGATCTGGAACTGGTCAACCAACAGCTTCATCGACAGATCATGGAGCGTCGCCGGATCGAGAGGGCGATCCTGATCCTGAACAAGGAGCGGCGGGAAACGGCCGGGAAGGTGCCTGAACCTGAAGAAGGCCCCTGAAGAACATGGGGAGACCGGTGGTCTGCCCTACTTGCGGATCACCATCTCCCCGTAGCCCATCTCCTCCAGCACCACGGGGAACATCCGGAAGGCGGGCCGCACCACGGGCAGAAGCTTCATCATGGCCGTGATCTTACCGCCCTGTTTCACCTTCCCCCGGGCCACGGCGGCCACCGGGTTCTCCCGGCCGTGCCAGAAGCTGTGGGAGAAGTCGGCCGCCTGCTTGGACCACACGTCCTCCTTCTGGTCGCAGGGGCCCAGGTAGTAGTTGCCGAACATGCCCTCCCTGGCGGGCGGGTTCTTGAGATCGATGGTGACTTCCGTGTCCGGGTCGGTGTAGATGAACCGGATGATGATCCCGGCTTTAGCCATCTTGGGACCAATCTTGGGGTCGCCCAGGATCCGTTCCATGAAGCGGCCATAGACCTCGTACAGATGATCCGCGTCCCGGTAGTAGTGGCCCATGCGTTTTTCTCCTTCTTCAGCGAACCATTGTCACTTATCCGCCGTGTCGACTTGCTTACCTGCAATCAGCGATCAGCTGTCGGCTTTCAGCTCCTCCCCCTGCCCCGAGTTATCTTCTCGAAAGGTGATCCGTACATGCGCTGGATATTGCGAGGAGCCGACGGCGACGCGGCAATCCCCCGGGTGCAGATGGACTTCGGTGCCGGGGGGTTGCCACGCTCCGCTCGCAATCTCCACCATTGTGTCCCCTGCATATTATGGGGTATTTGGTGGGGAGCCGAAAGCTGAACGCCGACTGCTGACAGCCGATATCGACTTCGCTCCGTTCGCAATCTCCATCTCTATGCGCCTTCGCTGTGATGGCAATCCAGTTCTCATCTGCCCTTTTCTGGTGCGGGTGGCTGGGAGCCGAATGCTGACCGCCGACAGCTGATTGCCACTGTTTACTTCCCCTTGCGCTGATCGAAACGCCGGCCGAAGAGCAGGCTCGCCAGGGTGACCCGGAGCATCTGGAGCGTGCCCCCGGCCACGCCCCACGCCCGGGCGTCCCGTGCCATCCTCTCCACCGGGAACTCCCGGCTGTACCCGTACCCCCCAAAGACCTGCATGGCCAGGCCGGTCACCTCCACCACCATCTCGTTGGCATAGCACTTGGCCATGGCCGACTCGTATATGGAAGGATACCCCTGGCCCGCGCCCGTAGCGGCCCGGTACACCAGCAGCCGGGCTGCGTCCAGCTTCATGGCCATGTCCACGATCTTGAACTGGATGTCCTGGAACTCGCAGATCGGCCGGCCGAAGGCGTTCCGTTCCTGAGCGTACTGTTTGGCGGCATCCAGGGCCCCGCCCGCCGTGCCCAGGCACATGGCCGCGTTGCCGCACCGCTCGATGTCGAAGGTGAGCATGAGCTTCTTGAAGTCCCCCTGGCCGATCACCACGTTCTTTTTCGGCACCCGTACATCCTCGAAGATCAGGTCGCAGGAGGGCATGCCCCGGAGCCCCATGAACTGCTCCTGCTTGCCGAAGCTGAACCCGGGCATCCCCTTCTCCACGATGATCCCGCCGATCCCCTTGTACCCCGGCGTGTCCCCGAACCGGGCGTAGACCATGTAGTGGCTGGCGTGCTCGCCACCAGTGATGAAGATCTTCCTGCCGTTCAGGATGTAGTGGTCTCCGTCCTCCACCAGCTTGGTGGTCAGGGAAGTGAGGTCCGAGCCCGCCTCCGGCTCGGTCATGCACACCGACACGCTGTACTCTCCCTTGCACACCCCGGGAAGGATCGCCTCCTTCTGTTCTTGGGTGCCGAACAGGTCGATGACCCGCACGGGTCCCACGTTGGACTCGAACACCGGCGAGGCCACCATGGGGCTGAACTTGGCCAGTTCCTCGATGGCCAGGATGGCGTTGAGCGCCGGCTGCCCGCCGCCGCCGTGTTCCGGAGAGAGGACCATCCCCAGGAGGCCCAGGTCCGCGTACTTGCCTATGAGGTGAACCGGGAACTCGCCGGTTTCGTCCACCTTCCGGGCCAGTTCCCGGTAGTTTTCCCGCTCCCCCATGGTGCGGAGGGTTTCCAGGAGCATCTTCTGTTCATCGTTCAGGCTGAAATCCATCGCGGTTCCTCTCGTGAATCAGTTATCGATTGACAAAATGTACCCTTTGTAAAATGGGGGCAGTCACCGATTTCCGACTTTCCCCGCGCTAAAATGGGGACAGTCCCCATTTTCTCTCCATGCATGCTAGCCCCGGATCGGGTTCCGGGGCAGGCGTCCGGATTCACTTTCTCTTGTCATTCCCGCGAACGCGGGAATCCAGGGGAGGCCATGCGGGGGGAAAGAGTTTCCTCCTTCCCCCTTCCCCTGGATTCCGGATCAGGGGGGTCTAAGGATCAAGTCCGGAATGACGAAAAATATTGTGTTTCTCATCTATCGATGCTCTTCTGTGTCTACGGCTTTCGTCCCGAGCGATCTTCTTCTTGGAAGTGAAGAGCCTCACACAAGTTCCGTCAGCTCCCGGATGGAAGGCAGGTTCTCCAGGTCCAGCACCTTTTCGATGGCCCGGCCCACGCGGTCCGGATCCCGGGGACCCGCGAACCGCATCACCTTTCTCACCAGGTCTTCCTGTTCCATGGGGTCCCGGGGGTCGCCCTTGGGGATGTCCACCTGCCGGACGAGCTTCTTTTCCCCCTTCAACTCCATCTCCACCCGGGTGGAGGTCCGTTCCGGGTACGCACTGTTCAGTTCATCGTCGCACACCACCTGCACCTTGCGGGCGAGATCCCGCAGGTCCGGGTCGGCCACGCGCTTCTCCGTGAGCTGCCCGGGTCCCAGGTCTCCGTCCCGCATGCAGGCGGCCACCACGTAGGGGATGGAGAACTGGGCGGACACGAAGGTGTCGGCCTCCCCGATCCCCTTTCCCACGGCCAGGAGCGCGATGCCGTACGTGTGCACGCACACCGTCTCGACCTCCTCCGGGAACACCCCTTCCTCCCGGACCAGCTCCAGGACCGCCTGGGCCGCCCCGTGGGTGTGGCGGCACGCGGTGTACGGCTTGAAGTACACATCCATGAGGGTGTAGTGCTCTCCGAGACGGTCCGTGATCCGGTCCAGCGCCGGGTCGGCCCGGGTGGTGATCTGGGTGAACCCGCCGTTGAGCGCCGACCCCTCCAGGACATAGGGCGCTCCCGTGACCCCGGCCAGCGCCAGCTCCGCCGCGGTGATCCCTTGTGCGGCCGACTGACCCCCCTGCACGATCTTGACGGTGTAGCCCCCCATGAGCTGCTCGGCCATGGAAACGGGGACCAGGGTGCCCGCGTTCCCCAGGGCGTTCAGCAGGCCCGGGCCGTCCAGGCCCAGGAGACGCCCGGCCGCGCAGGCCGCCCCGAATGTCCCGCAGGTGCCGGTGGGCAGAAACCCGGAAAGGCTGTGGTCCGGGTGCACGGCCGCGGAGATCCGGTTGGCCACCTCGTAACCGGCCACCACGGCCTCCAGCACCGGCCGGCCTCCCAAATTCCGCTCCTCGGCCACGGCCAGGGCCGCCGGAATCACCGCGGTCCCGGGGTGGTTCCCCCCGAACCGGACGCCGTCCTGCGCCTCGATGGCCTCGGCGGTAACGCCGTTCACAAAGGCCGCGTCCCGGACCCCGGTCTGAAACCCGCACCCCAGGGCCGTGGCCCTGGACGGGCCGTCCTGGCAACGGATGTAGGAGACCACCCGGGTTACGGCGTCCAGTTCCAGGGATCCGTACACGTTGGCCAGGTAGTCAAGGATGCACAACCTGGCCTTGTGAACCACCTCGGCGGGAAGGTTCTTCAGAGTGATTTGAGAACAGAAGTCCGCGAGTTCTTTCGTGTACTGCATGGCGTCGCTCCTGTATCGAGAGGCGATCGGGTGTCAGTTTTCAACGATCAGCTTTCCGTTCCACCCCTGCCCCGAATGACCTTCTTGAAGCAGGCGATCAGTTGTCACCTTAACGGATATTGCGAGGAGCCGCAGGCGACGCGGCACCCGGCGCAGTGGGGCATCCCCCTGGGCCGGGGGGTCGCGTCACTTCGTTCGCGATCTTCGACCGTGCTTCGCTCGCAATCTCCCACCTTGTGTTCCCTGCCATGAAGGGGCCGGCTGTGGGGAGCCGAATGCTGAACGCCGACAGCCAACAGCCACTAGACGTAGCCCCGCTTTTCATAGAAGGCGATCATGCGGTGGGGGTCCAGCACTTCCCGCAGGGCCTTGAGCTCCCCCGGCCGGGGGGGCTCGGTCTCGTGCACGTCCTCGGCTACTTGCAGGGCCCAGGGGGTACACGCACACACCTCCTCCACGGAACTGCCCGGGTGAACCGAGGCCAGGTACGCCTCCCGGGTCTCCGGGTGAAACCGGAGCACCGCCTTGTTGGTGATGATGACCTGGGGACCCGTATCCGGCGGCAGTCCCCACTGTTCCCTGGCCCCGGGTCCGTCGATGTAACCCGGGGTGGTGATGAAATCCACCCGCTCGGCCAGTCGCCGCCGGTCGTGCAGCGCGATGATGATGATCCTGCGGGCCAGGGAGCCGATGGGGTTGGCCCCCCCGCTTCCCGGCAGCCGGCTTTTGGGCTGGTGGTAGTCGCCGATGGCCGTGGTGTTGATGTTCCCGTACTTGTCCACCTGGCTCCCGGAGAGGAACCCCACGTCCACCCACCCGGCCTGAAGAAAGATCCCCATGATGTCCATCAGGCCGCCGATCATGGCGGCCCCGGGGTTGAGGCACGGGTCGCCCACCGAAAGGGCCGGCCGTTTGGGCTGCGCGTCGTAGACGCCGGACTCCTGCATCATCATGGCGCCCGGGGCGTGGGTGTACTTCGCGATGTTGGCCGACAGGGTGGGGAACCCGGTCCCCACGATGACCAGGTCCCGGTCCCGGATCTCCCGGGCGCCGCAGCAGGCCATGAGTTCAGGCTTGATGTAGTCGTTGGTTCCATCGCTCATTTGTGGGGCACTCCATCCAATGGGGGTAGTACAGCAAGTGGTAGCCCGGGGTCAGGTCTTCATTCTACATTTTTCTTTTGGGTGCTGCGCCGGACAACTCGCCCGGATAGATGAAAAGTGTAGAATGAAGACCTGACCCCACATTGTCTTCTAATATGCGTAGCTGACCGGGTAGCCGTAGTCGAACGCCGCCTGCAGGGCCCGGAAGGCCGCATATCCAAACTTACGGATGTAGCGCTGGGTGTAGTCGGTCCGGTCCTCCACGTCCAGCACCCACTCCTTCAGGAAGTCCCGGAAGCCTTCCTCCGTGTTGGACGCCTGCTGGTACCGCGAGCCGAATTGGAAGTCCACGTCGTAGAACCCGGGGGTGTACCCGGGGTGGGCGCCGAACGGCTCTTCCACCACGGCCACCACCTTGAAGTCCGGTACGATTGTGCGGGACGGGTCCTTGCCGATCACCTCCCGGGAGACGATACGCTCGCAGCTCACGATCACCTTCTTCGAGGCGTTTGCACCCACCTTGCAGTCCCCCCCGATCCCCCACATCTGCGCGTTGCCGTTCTCGTCGGCCTGTTGCACGTGGATGATGCCCACGTCCGGGTTCAGGGCGGGTACGAGCAGCGTGGGCTTGCCGTCGAACGGGGAGTCGATCATCTTGTACTTCCCCTCGCCCATGAACGATTGCACGTTGAGAAGGTCCGTGCCGGCCATGTCCTTCACCGGGACGAACGGCATCCCCATGGACCCGGCCATGAGCATCATGGGCAGGGAGAGGTTGGTGTACTCCTCCACCTCGATCTTGTGCGGAACGCCCTTTTCCATGGAGCGCCGGTAGCAGCGGCCCAGCCCGTAGAAGCCCAGGGAAAGAAACGTGGAGATGAACCGCTTCACCACGCCCGCCCCGATCATCATGTCGAAGTCGTCGGCCGCGTTGCTACGGGTGACCGTGAGGTCCTTCCTGCCCTGCCGGATGATCTCGTGGATGGCGGAGAACGGGGTCCGGCAGATATAGCCCCCGATGAACAGGAAATCGCCGTCGTTCACGTGCGCGGAGACGGCTTCCTTCATGGTGGTGACTTTGCTCATGGGTTTCCTCTTGAATCGCTACAGTTCACACTTCGTGCGGCTGATGATCTCGTCCTGGGCCGTGTCGCTCAGGCCGGTGAAGTGCGCCGAATAACCGCTCACCCGGACGATCAGGTCCCGGTAGTTCTTGGGGCGCTCCTGCGCGTCCCGCAGGGTGTCCGAGTCCACCATGTTGAACTGGACCTGGAACCCGCCCCGGTCGAAGTACGACCGGATGAAGGATTGCAGGGTTTCGGGCTGGGTGGTCTTCCCGGGAAACCGCAGGTTCAGGTTCGCCCCGTTGTACACCCGTTTCAGGGGGAGCTTGGTCACCGAGTTGATCACCGCGGTGGGGCCGGCCTGCTCGTTGCCCGTGGTGGGTGTGAGCCCGTTGCCCAGCACGTCCCCCGAGCCCCGGCCGTCGGGCGTGGCCGCGGTGAAAGCGCCCATGGCCACGTGAAACCCCACGGAGAAGACCCCGGGCCAGAACCGGCCGCCCCGGTAGTTCCGGTGCCCGGCCAGTTCATCGCAGAAATGGTCCAGCACCCGGGCCGCCATGGCGTCCACCTCGTCCACGTCGTTCCCGTACTTGGGCAGCTTGTTGAGGAAGTAGGCACGCCGGTCCTCCGCGTCCATCCAGTCCTCGGCCAGCCATTCGGCCAGCTCCTGCATGCTGACCTCTCCGTCCTGAAAGACCGCCCGGTCCACCGCGTAGAGGCTGTCGGCCACGTTGGCGAAGCCCATGTACTGGACCCCGGTGGCGTTGTACACGGCCCCGCCCCGGGTCAGGTCCAGGCCCTTGTCCATGGGGCCCTGGATCATGGCGGACGCGAACGGGGAGGGGACCCGCTCCGCGATGGCCTGGTCCAGCGCGGCCATGCCCCGGACCATCTGGCCGAGGAAGTGGGACACCTGGGCGGTGTAGGCCTTCCAGACGTCCTCGAACGACCCGAACCTGGCCGGGTCCCCGGTCTCCAGGCCGGACAGGTATCCGAAGGTGTTGTCGATCCCGTTGCTCAGGGCCAGTTCCAGGCACTTGATACCGTTGAACTGCACGGCGAATGTGGAGGCGAACGTCTTCCCCTGGGCGTTGGGCTCCAGGCATCCCACCACCCCGTAGTTCCGGGCGTCCTCCAGGGTGTGCCCGGAGTCCACCAGGGACTCTACGATCGCCTCGTCGTTGAAGAAGTGCATCAGGATCCCGTCCCGTGCGTGCTCCGCGGCCCGGAGAAAGAAGTTCGGCGGGGTCTTCCGGCTGATCCTTACGCCGAAGTTGGGCTGCACGGTGCCGATGTCCGCGTACGCTTCCAGGCCGATGTGGCTCAGCTCGCAGGTGGCGTCATCCCCGTCCGGGTCCAGGCCGCCCACGGTGACGTTCTGGGTGGTCTTGCCCTCGGCGCCCTCGCCCCCCGGGATGAACGCCTCCTCCAGCACGTTCCAGATCTCGTTGGTTTTCAGGAACAGCAGGGAGATCAGCTCCCGGGCGGCCTCCGAGGTAATGACGCCCTCGGCCCGGTCCTGCTCGTACCAGGGCCGGAGCACCTGGTCGATCCTGCCCAGGGAGATGGAGTTGCCCCCGGACTCGATCTGCGCGATCAGGTGGATGAAGTAGACGCTCTGCACCGCCTCGTGAAAGTTTTTTGCGGGGTGCTCGGGCACGCGGCGGCAGACCTTTGCGATGTTTTCCAGTTCCCGTTTTCTCTCCGGGTCCCTCTCGGCCCGTGCCAGGGTGGCGGCGTGGTCCGCGTAGCGGTGGGCGAAGCGCACGGCCGCGCCCAGCGAGCGGATCACGGCCTGGTAGAAGGCCCCCTTATCGCCGGTTCGTTCTTTCCGGTCCAGAGCCTCCAGGCTCCGCTCCGCGTCCTCAATGATCCCCTTGAGCCCTTCCCGCAGGATGCGGGAGTGGTCCATGGTGAAGTGGCCGATGCCGTAAGTGATCTCAAGCATCATGGTGAAGATGTACTTGTCCATGTCCTCGGCCACGTCCGGGGGGATGATCTGTTCCAGGCGGTCTTCCACGGTCTTTCCCGCCCAGAACGGAAGGATATCCTCCAGGACCTCCCGCTTCTCCTCCTCCCGGATCAGCGCCTTCTGCAGGACCCGTTCCTCGAAGGCGTCCACGTCCCCCTGGATCCACCGGGACTTGTTCTCCGGGAAGAGCGGGGCGCCCTTGAGCTTGGATGTGCGGCAGCCCACGATGAGCTCGTCTTCCCGGATGATCACGCTCATGTTCTCCAGTATTTCCCCCAGGGCCACGCTCATGCGGGTGAGTTCATCCTGCCCCGTGTTCCTGGATATGGACCGGGTGAGGTGCCGGGCCCGTTCCACGCACACCTCCTGGGGGGCGTCGATGATCCGCGCGCGCAACCGTTCCACGCGGGGCGTAGGCCGGTTTTTTTCCATGAAGGCAGATTGATACGGCATGGTTCACCTCTCCTTGATGTTCATGTGGTTGAGCAGGATCATGTCTCTCAGGAACCGGGGCAGAAACCGGTTCAGGATGAGGAAGAAGGTGCTCATGAAATCCACCTGGTTGTGGATCGAGGGCGCCGGCTGCTCCAGGATCTTCACGATCTTCTCCGCGGCCTGCACCGGGTCGGGCGCCTTCTTGATCAGCTCGTTGTCCCGGTCGATGAACCGGCGCACCCGGTCCCGGTAGGGGGAGCCCTCCGGGGGCAGGATGTGGATCTTGGCGGCAAAAGTGGTGGAGACCTGCGCGGGTTCGATGATGGCCACCCGGATCCCGAACGGCTCCACCTCGTACCGGAGGGAGAGGACCATCCCTTCGATGGCGAACTTGGACGCCGAGTAGATCGACTCGAACGGGAACGGGACCTGGCCCACCAGCGAGGACATGGCCACCAGCTTACCGGCGCCCCGCTCCCGCATGGAGGGGAGGAAGGCCTGGAAGATGGAGGCGGCCCCGATCACGTTGATCTCCAGGCATTTGAGCGCCGCCTCCAGGTTTACTTCCTCGAAGGGGCTGAAGAAGCCGATCCCCACGTTGGAAAGCACGGTGTCCACCCGGCCGTACTTCTCCAGGACCTGGTCCCGGAACGCGAGGACGCCCGGCCGCTCGGTGATGTCCAGCACCGTGAGCAACGGGTCCGCGCCTTTTCCGGTCAGTTCCGACCGCAGGGCGTCGATCCCCTTTTCGTCCATATCGAAACCGGCCACCGTGGCGCCCCGCGCAGACAGGATCCGGGCCACCTCCAGCCCCATCCCCTGGGCCAGCCCCGTGATGACTACGACTTGATCCATCGTTTTTCTCCTCTCACTTCTTCCCGTTCAGGGTCCCGTTCTCCTCCATCTGCTTCAAGGATTCCTGGAAATCGGGAAACAGGAAGGTGAAGCCGGTCTCTTTGAGCTTGGTGTTGTCCACCACGTAGTCGTCGTACAGGTATTGCACCGCGTCGTACTCCAGGTCCGGGACCTTTTTCATCAAAGCGGCCAGCCAGCCTTGAACCCGGGCCACAACCTTGACCAAACCCAAAGGCAGGTGGATCTTCGGCGGCTTTCCTCCGAAGGTCTCTGCGGCCAGGACGAGCGCCTCCTCCAGGGTGGGGTGGCTGTCGTCGGCGATGTTGTACGCCTGGCCCACCACCACTTTGTCCTCCAGCAGGGAGAGGTGCTCCAGGGCGGCGGCCACGTCCTCGGCACGCACGTTGGACAGGAGCTGTCGTCCGTGGCCGGGAATGGCGCCGATGGACGTGCGCCGGGAGAAAGCCTTGCCCGCGCCGTCGGTGCAGCGGGGGCCGTACACCGTGCAGGGCCGCGTGATCAGGGCCGGCAGCCCCTCCTTGATTCTCTTCCAAACCACGTCCTCCCCGTCCCGCTTGCTCCTGCCGTAGTCGTCGTTGGGCTCGCGTGGGCTGTCCTCGGTGAAGGGGGTCCCCTGATAGAGACCGTACACGCTGGTGGAGCCCACATGAACGTAGCGCTTGACCCCGGCTATCATGGCGAGCCGGGTGATGTGCTGTACGCCGAGCACGTTTGTGGGGTGCAGCTTCTCGTAGGGCGTGGAGAAGTTGCAGATCGCGCCCATGTGGAACACCCGGTCCACGTCCCCCTCGAACAGGGGGGGCAGGGTTTCGGGCCGGGTCAGGTCCGCGGCCCGGAATTCAACATTCATCCGTTGAAAATAGGAGGTGTCCTTGCGTGGTCGCGCGCTGGCCCGCACGCGGCAGCCCAGCTTGGCCAGGTACTCCACCAGGTGGCTTCCCATGAAGCCCGCCGCCCCGGTTACCAGGGTGATGCCGTTGTATTCCATGGTGCGTTTCTTCCTCCATCGATTAAGGTGCCGGAGAAATCCGGTCCTCCAGGCCCGCGGGGTCCAGGGAGAACTCCTTCTCCGGCATTTCGGAGATCTCTTCCCGGGCCCGCTTCAGCCACTGGAGATACATCTCGTTGAGCTCCACCCCCAGCTCTCCGGTGAGCCGGACATAGGCTCCCTGCCTGCGCCAGCGTTTCTGGTTCTCCTGCCTTCGTTCCAGCTGATTTTTGTACAGCGCCACCTGCTCGTCGATCAGCTCCAGGGCCCGCTGCTTGGTCCCGAAGCCGGTGAACACGAACCGCAACAGGAACGGGTCCCTGAGGAGCATGGTCCGTTCCGGGGAGGATTCCAGCCACCGGGAAAAGGCCTCCCGGCCCTCCGGCGTGATGGAGTAGAGCTTGCGGTCCGGCAGTCCCTTGCCCTGGACCACCTCGCCCTTGGACACCAGGCCCTCCTCCTCCATCTTTTTCAGGTTCGGATAGATCTGCCCGTAGTTGATCGACCACATGTGACCGAAATTCTGCTCCAGGTGCCCCTTGATCCGGTACCCATGCATGTCGGTGTAGTGCAGCAGTCCCAGGATGGCGTACTTGATGGACATGGCAGGCTCCGTGTTTTCGAGGACAGGTCAACCTGTTCGCTTTGCCACCGGGCGTTCTTTTCTGTATAGACCCCGGCCGGGGTGCAACAGGGATCCTGATCGGGAACATGTATTGGTTGTATATATATTAAAAGTATATATGGAGTCAAGGAAAAATTGCCAGGCTGCGTGATCCGAAGGGTTTTCCGAGGCGTCCATGCCTTATGGACGAGCGCTTTTCGCGGAGAGATTCTCGATGCAAATGAGGTATACGATTTTCAAATAAGGGTCGGTCAATGCCTGCACGACAAGGAGAAAGGGAAACGGATGTCTGCGGGATCAATCCAGGAATCCAGGAAAAGAATTTCTTTTAATTTTAAGTGATTATGCTCATGCCTGAACCATATGGAAGCTTTGCCCTCCCTCTGGCATGGATATTGATTTCACATCCAGGACAAAGAACCGGATGGAAACCGAAAAAAAGAAAAAAGGGAGGGTCAACCATGGAACCGATCGTTGCTTTGGTCTTTATGGTCATGCTTGCGCTCTGCTGGCGATGCATCTGAAGGTCGCAGAACCTTTCTACACGGCAATTTCGTACCGGGTGATCTTGTTGAGCAGTCCCTGACGGGTCAGGCCCAGCTCCCGTGCGGCCTGGGAACGGTTGCCGCCGGACTGCCTCAGTGCTTCCAGAATCATCCTCTTTTCGACCCGGGCAACCACTTCATGCAGGGTGCTGTCCCCTGAGTCCCCCTCCTCGGCGGGGACGCCCGCGGTGGACCCCAGGATTCTCGGGGACAGGTAATCGTCCTTGATGACCTTTTCCCTGCCGGCGAGCGTGATGGCCCGCTCCACCTCGTTTTCAAGTTCCCGTACGTTACCCGGCCAGTGGAACGAGGTGAGGTATTCCAGGGCGCGCGGCGAGAAACGGTCCGCCGGTCTCTTCATCTTGCGGGCGAGCTTCTGCAGAAAGTGGTTGGGCAGGGTGGGAATGTCT
>CAYTRL010000034.1:9141-24070 GCA_964439795.1 uncultured Thermodesulfobacteriota bacterium | reverse complement strand
CCCACGTAGAGGCGCTGAGCCTCCGGGCGGGCCTGCTCCAGGATGCTGGGATGGATGAGCCGGTCATAGATCAGCACGTCCGCCTCCCGGACCATGCGAAGCCCTTTCACCGTGATCAGGTCCGGGTCGCCCGGGCCGGCACCCACCAGGTACACCTTGCCTTTGTCCAGCATGAAACCTCCATCGAAAAAGAACCCCCGGGATGGTTTCTCAGGGGGGAGTCGCGGGTCCTTAGCTTGTTCCGTCATAGGAATAAGTATGCGGAGAACAATAAAAAAGGATAGCAAATCGGTTTGTTGGAATCAATGTGAGGGCGCCCCTGAAGGTACTCTTCCGTGAAGAGTGCATTTCGCTTAGGGGTGAGACCCTGTACCCCCAAGCCTCCAGGAACTCGGGGAGGCTCCCTCTCGCTCCCCCTGCTCAGCCTCCCGGTCGTTCCCTCCGACTTGGGGAGGACAGGGTCTCCTCGTTGTCCCTTTGCTCCACCTTCGACTGAATGGGTACATGGAGTATGCCACCCGGTCTTTTTTTCAAGGCGTCCTTGTGATACATTGTTCTCCCCGCAACAGATAGATCGCCCGGTACCCTGCGGGCTCTTTTTATGGGTTCGTTACCGCCCCGTTCGTGTCGCAACGAGACTCCTTCTGGATGAAGACGAGAGCGGACCAAGAAAACATCTAACAGAATCCCGGTGTGTTCCCGTACCCGGGACGGAACGAACGCATGGCATCCATTATCGACGATCTCTCCCGATCCATCGCGGAGGTTCTTCCCGGCCCCCCTCCGGAAGGGGTGGACCCCGCCGCCCTGCGTGTGGCTCCCACGACGAACCCCGCCTTCGGCGACTACCAGTTCAACGGGGCCATGCCCCTGGCCAAGGTGCTCAGGAAACCGCCGCGTGAGATCGCCGGGCAACTGGTGGAGCGGATCCAGGACGCCCCCTGGCTGGAAAAGGCGGAGGTGGCGGGTCCCGGGTTCGTGAACATGTGGGTCGCACACGGCTGGCTTGCAGACCGGGTGGAGCGGGTGGCCGGGGACGAGCGGGTGGGATGCGATCTCCCCGGAGAGGGCCGGACCGTGGTGCTGGACTACTCCAGTCCCAACGTGGCCAAGCCGATGCACATCGGGCACATAAGGTCCACCTTCCTGGGGAACGCCCTGGACCGGATGCACCGCTTTCTCGGGTTTCAGGTGGTGGCGGACAACCACATCGGGGACTGGGGCACCCAGTTCGGTCTTCTCCTCACCGGGTTCCGAAGCCTGGGTAGCTGGGAGGCCATGGAGCAGGACCCCATGGAGGAACTGGAGAGGGTTTACGTGGAACAGTCCCGCCGCGCCACGGAGGACCCGGCCCTGCGGGAGGAGGCCAAACAGGAACTGGTCCGCCTGCAGCAGGGGGACCAGGAGAACCGGCGTCTCTGGCAACAGTTCGTGGACGCCTCCCTGAAGTCGCTGGACAGGGCCTACCGGCGGCTGGGCGTATCGTTCGACGAGACCCTGGGGGAGAGTTTCTACAACGACCGCCTGCCGGGCCTGGTGGACGACCTCACGGCCCGGGGCCTGGCGCAGAAGAGCGACGGGGCGGACGTGATCTACCTGGAGGCCGAGGACCTGCCGCTGTTCATCATCCGGAAGAGCGACGGCGGGTTCAACTACGCCACCACCGACATCGCCACCCTCCTGTACCGCACGGAACGGTGGCACCCGGCCAGGATCGTGTACGTCACCGACGAACGGCAGCAGCTTCACTTCCGTCAGCTCTTCGCCGTGGCTCGACGCCTGGGCGTTCCCGGGGAACTGGAGCATATCTGGTTCGGTGTGATGCGGCTCCCGGAAGGGACCTTCTCCACCCGGGACGGAAACGTGATCCGCCTGGAGAAGCTGCTGGACGAGGCGGAGCAAAAGGCCTACGAGGTGGCCCACCGGCTGAATCCCGGCCTGGAGGAAGACACCAAGCGGGCCGTCGCACGCCAGGTGGGTCTGGGGGCGGTGAAGTACGCGGACCTGAGCCAGAACCGTCAGTCCACGATCCTGTTCACCTGGGAAAAGGCGCTTTCCCTGGAGGGAAACTCCGCGCCGTACCTGCAGTACACCTACGCCAGGATCCAGAGCGTTTTCCGGAAGTACTGCGAGCAGTTCAACGTGCCCCGGGTGCCCGAGGCGCCGGTCGAACTCCAGGAGGACCTGGAGATCCAGCTGGCCAAGCGCATCCTGGAATTCCCCGAGTTCCTCCAGCGCGCGGTATCCGCTTACCGTCCGAACCTGATGACCGACTACCTGTTCGACCTGGCCCAGCTGTACAACCGGTTCTACCAGAACGTGCCGTTTCTCAAGGCCCCGGAGGGTGTGCGGGAGAGCCGGCTGGTGCTGTGCGAACAGGTGGCCAGGATCCTCCGGACGGGTCTGGACCTCCTGGGCATCGAAGTCCCGGAACGCATGTGATCCTGACCCATTCCGCCATCCGGTCCTCCCGGATGCCCACAACGGGGCCCCTCCGTCCCTCGCCTCTCATCGAACCATCTCGGAAATTTCAAAGCCCGCCGGCTACCCCGTGCTCAGGACCTGGACACCTCTCTTCTCGTCTCAAAGAAACTTCCTGTCCGCTCCTACCCGCTAAAGATGAAAAAACCCACCTCAGTCAATATTTTCGGGCAGATGCATTTGCTCTAAATACGCCTTGCCGATGATATCCCCTGTAGCCCGGTCCCGGACCCAAGCTCCACCTTCCCAATAATTTTGTTTGCTCCCGCGGACGTTTTCCTGATTATGAAACATAGCCTCGACTTGACAATCCGCTAAGCCGGTTAATGCTTCGGATGTGTACACGTTGTATACCATGCCGTAAATATTATATTGGTAGGAGGTGGCTCCGGTGGGCATATAGGGTTCTCCTTCCCAGTTAAACGCATCCACCTGCTCCAGTTCAAAGGCATCAGTCCCTGCAATGTATTTCGTCTTCCCTTGGGATTCGTTTGAAAACGCTGTGAGCCGTCTCAATTGCGGCACCGACTCGGAAGATTGCAGCGTGCTGGTGTTCTGATTCCAATCCCTGATTCCAAAGTTCGCACCGTTGTCCAGTCGAATGCTGATCCAGTTATAGTTGAACGCATCGCAGCCCGTTAGATATCTTCCCCATTGGTGATCCATCCATCCTGTTCCATCTTCTACTTCTACTGTCTCACCAGCCACTGTCAGCGTGCCTGCCGCCTGCAATCGTGGTGCCGAATAGTAATAGGATATGCATCGCAGTGTCTCTGGGTCGTACTCGGGGATATCCGGATTGTCCGGGAATCGAAAGGGAGCCGCGCCTTGAAAGGCCAAGCCTGACGGATCCTCGTCAGGGACATACCCAGGGGGCAGGACCGTGAACGTCAAGTCCAAGCCGTACAGATTCACTCCTGAATCCTGGTTATCCGCCACAACATGCCACGTGTCTGCGCCGACAATATGCGTGATCGAGTTGCCGTCACCCTTGTACTGCACATAAGTGTCCTGCCCGTCCTCGGTGAGACCGGTGCTTGGCACCCAGTTATTGACAACGAAGACTTGTCTTGGATTGTTGTCTACACCACCCTCACTGTCAGGATCCTCAGGATCGTTTATGCGGAAGACTTGAATCGGATAATAGGGAACAAATTCGTTGCCATTCCAATCGTAAACCAACATAACAAAATAGCCTAGTTGCTTCCCGTCAGGACTTGTCCCAAAACCGGCCCACCAGAACCATTCTGTGGCATCATCATTCCTCATCGTGGTTCCGTTGTGTAATTTGTGATCTTCCGGGAACGTCAGAACCGCGCCCCCCGTATTCGATGCAAACGGGCTGAGGTCATCCGTGTTGATGTCAGCCGGGGCATCGTCATCACTGCTGCAAGCAACAAGAGTGCCTGTGCACATGGCGAGACCCAATACAACGGCCAGTGACATTCTTTTGCGTTTCATGTCTTCCTCCCTGATCAAAAGGTAAAATGGATTTCTTTTCATCTGTATCGCTCTCTCCCTGAATTATTCCTCCGGCCTTATTGTTGAGTAATCGTCGCCATGACCGGAAATAATGAGTCGTTCGGAGGAGAGGCTCCCCGGGACGTGGAACGGGTGCCTGTAGTCCGGGAGGAGATCGTTGCCCTGTTCCGGGGCACCCGACAGACCGACACCCCCGAGGTGGATGCCGTGGTGATCGGGTGTCCCTTCCTCACGCTCCAGAAACTCTTGGACCTGGCGCACCGGCTGGAGGGACGGAAGGAGAAGAAGCACCTCTGGCTCTATACGGACGATGTGGTGTACAGCGCCGCAAAGAAGACGGGCATCCTGGCCGCTGTGGAGGCCAGCGGCGCGCGGGTGGTCCACTCGTGCTGCCCCGGCATGGTGGACCGGGAAACAGGCACGGCCGGGGAGTTGATTCATGCAACGAACAGCCTCAAGGTCGTCCCCCTGATGTCCGGCATCGGCTGGCCCCGGAACTGGCTGGGCACGCGTGAGGACGTTCTGAACCCGGCCTTGACCGGACGGTTCGAGCCCACCCGCTGGTTGTGAGGTTTTCCGGTCACCGAGGCGGAAGCTTCACCATGCCGAGCAGGAGCCGGTAAGGGCCGGGCGTTCCGGGCGGAACCAGCCCGACCCGATCCCCCTCGTGCAGTTCCCGGTCCCGGGATGCCACCCGGCCGTTCACGAAAACGGCCTCCACCTCGTGCGGGTCCAGCCCGAAGCTCCGGATGAGCTCCGTCACGGTGGTCCCCCCGGGCACCTGCATCGGGGCGTCCGAGCAGCCGATCTGTTTCGCCTTCAGTTTCGGCCGCAGGAACGACAGGGCGTTCAACGTGATTCGGACCATCTTCCCTTTCGTCTGCCCGGCTAGGCCACCGCCTTCCGGAACGGCCCCAGCCCCACCCGGGCAATGGTCTTGCCCAGCCGCTCGCCCTTCTTGGCCTGTTCCTGGTAGCACTGGATCACCCGGTCCACCGCTTCCAGGATCTGATCGTCGTCCAGGCCCCCGGGAATCAGCTCCTGCCCGATGCGCGGGGTCATCCCCACGTTCCCGCCGATGGACATCATCCAGCCGTCGTCCACCCCCACCAGACCCACGTCCCGGACCCAGGACTCGGCGCAGTTCAGCTTGCAGCCGGAAACAGACATCTTGAATTTATTGGGCAGCTGATACCCGTGGTATTTCTTGTCGAGCTTCAACCCGATGCCCATGGCATCCTGTTTTCCCAGCTTGCAGTAGGTCGTGCCCGGGCAGGCCCGCACGCTCCGGACGCAAAGGCCCACGGCGGCACCCTTTTCCAACCCCAGGTCTTCCCATGCCTTGTCGATGTCCTGCTCCTGCAGCCCTATAATTGCGATGCGGGTGGCGCCGGTGATCTTGACGGCATGGGCGTTGTAAGTGTCCGCCACATCAGCGATTTTCCTTAGCAGGTCCGGGGATACCAACCCACAGGGAATGTGGGGGGCGATGGCATAGGTTTCCTTGTCTCGTTGGGGGATCGCTCCTTTTTCACCCAGCTTCAGCATGCATTTCCTCCGTTCATGTCCGGTCGTTTGGAAATGTGGTTTCCGGTCCCGTGTCTCAAGCAACGTTCCCTGTATGTGGGGCTGTGAGCAAACGAGAAGTCTGATAAAAACCTTTATAATATAGGGTTTGACCGGATCGATCAAGGATGCGTGCACCTTCCTGGACCCGGCAAACGGTTGGAAAAAGGGGGGGGCGGATTTCGTGCATCCCCAACCCGCGCACGGACATCCAATGAGGTAAATATGGGATCCCAGTCACGATGAGCGACGTCAAGACCATTCCGCTGTTTCCGTTGGGCCTGGTCCTGGTCCCGCAGATGGACCTGCCTCTGCACATCTTTGAAGAGCGCTACAAGCGGATGATCCGTGAATGTCTCGAGGACGGGACGGAGTTCGGCGTGGTGCTGCTCCAGGGGAGCGGGGTTCATACCGTGGGCTGTACAGCACGGGTGGAAAGGTGCTGGAACGGTATGACGACGGGCGGATGGACATCCTGACCCACGGTCGGCATCGGTTCCGGATCCTGCAGGTTTTCCAGGACAAACCCTACCTGGAGGCACTCGTTGATTTCTTCGACGATGAGGACGAGGAGCCCACCCCGGAACTGGAGGCCTTCGCCCGGAAGGGCATCCAGATGATCAACCAGCTCTCGGAGATGATGGAGCAGCCGCAGCGGTATGAGCTCGGGGAGACGTGGGACCTGAAGAGCGTCTCCTATATCCTGGCAGGGAACCCGGGGTTTCAGCCGAAAGAAAAACAGGAGTTCATCGAGATGACCTCGACGGGGTCGCGGATCCAGAAGAGCCTCCGGGCCATGGAGAAGACCCTGGAGCGGCTCCGTCTTACCCAGGAGATCGAGAAGATCATCCACGGGAACGGACGGCTTCCCGGTAATCTGAGAAACCGGGAACCCATTTGAGGGGAACCGCAGCGTAAAACAGATCCCTCTTGCATCCCCCTTTTTTATCGTCTCGGCAGGCCGTGGAAAAGGTTCGATCTTCGGCGCCTGTCCTCACGAAAGAGAGTGTCCGCAAACGGCATTTCCCAGGCATCCCCGCGCAAGCGTGGCTCCAGAAGTGCCTGGAAAAGCTGGATTCCGGGTCAAGCCCGGAATGACAAAAAGAATGACGAAAAGCATGTATTCCTCCCCTTACCCCGGGCAAACCACCGCTTCTATTGATGACAGTGTGTCCTTCTGATACACATCGGAGAGATGGGAGGCTGCATGGACGGTTACACCGGTAACTTGCTCCGGGTGGATTTGGACAGATCACAGGTCACCACCGAACCGCTGAACATGGAGTGGGCCCGGACCTACATCGGCGGGTCCGGCCTGGCCGCACGCTACCTGTACGATGCCGTGGGTTCCGGCACCCGGCCGGAGGATCCGGAGAACACCCTGGTTTTCATGACCGGACCGTTGTGCGGAACCCGCTCGATCACCTCCGGGCGTCACCAGGTCGCTGCACTTTCCCCTCTCACCGGGATCTTCGGCGAGGCGGACGTGGGGGGTCGCTGGGGTCGTGAACTCAAGGCGGCGGGTTTTGACGGACTGGTGATCACGGGGGTCGCCGCCACACCTGTATATTTGTGGATTCATGACGGAACGGCGACTCTCCGTTCGGCCGGGCATTTCCAGGGCGTTGATTCCTTCGAGCTGGAACCCCGGGTCCGGAGCGAGACCGACCCGGGCGCTCAGGTAGCCTGCATCGGCCCGGCCGCGGAGGGCGGGGCGCTCGTGGCCGGGATCCTGCATGATGGTGTGCATGCCCGGGCCGCCGGCCGTTGCGGCCTGGGGGCGGTCATGGCCGCAAAGCGGATAAAGGCCGTGACGGTTCGCGGAAGCGGTTCCGTTTCCGTGGCCGACCCCGAGGGCCTGAAGAACCTGGTGCGTCGTCACGCCGGCCGGGTTGCGGACGATCTCAAGGCCTTGAGGCTGTACGGCACCCCGGTCTTGACCACCCACTGCGAGAAGACCGGGAGCCTGCCGCTCCGGAACTTCGGTCATGCCGGACGCTGGCGGGCCGGTGCGGAACGGTTGTCCGGGCCCCGGATGGCGGAGCGAAAACTGATCCGGAAGAACTACTTCTGCCCGGGCTGTGTGATCGGCTGCGGGAACACCGTCCAGGTAGCCGAGGGCCCGTATCGAACAGACCTGGGGGCGGGGCCCGAATATGAGACCCTGGCCTTCCTGGGGGCCGACTGCCTGGTGGACGACCTGGAAGCCGTGTGCCTGGCCAACGAACTGTGTAACCGGTACGGCATCGATACCATGGAGACCGGCCATCTGACCGCCTTTGCCATGGAGTGTTACGAAAACGGCCTGATCGGGGAGGCCGACTGCGGCGGCGTGGCCATGAAATGGGGCGATGCAGACGCCATGCTGGAGATGGTGCGGATGATCTGCGAGGGCCGTCACCTGGGTGCGGTGCTCAACCAGGGACTGGTCCGGGCGGCGGAACGGATCGGCGGGGGGGCGGACGAATACATCATGCACGTGAAGGGTCTGGGCCTGGGGGGGCACGACCCGCGATGCTACAACGGCATGGCGCTGAACTACGCCACCGGAAACCGGGGAGCCCATCACATGGAAGGGCAGACCCACCTGTACGAAACGAGGCTCGCGATCCCGGAACTCGGGCATGAACCTCCGGGGCCGTTCACCGTGAAAGGCAAGGGGGCGCTGACGGCCTTCAGCCAGAACATGATGAACGTTCTCGACTCCCTGAAGAGCTGCAAGTTCGCGCAGAACGGGGGCTGGACCCTGGGGCCTCTTGCCGAGGCGTTTCGCCTCGTGACCGGTGGAAGCGACACGGCGGAAGATCTGCTGCTCCACGGCGAACGTTCCTTTACCCTCAAGCGGCTGATCAACGTGGATCGAGGCATCTCCAGGAAGGACGACACGCTGCCCAGCAGAATTCTCACCCAGGCCAAGACAGGGGAGGGGTACACGCCCAACCTGCCCCCGCTGGAGAGGATGCTGGACGAATACTACGACGTCCGGGGCTGGTCCCGGGACGGTATTCCCCTGGCGGAAACCCTGGACCGGTTGCAACTGCCCTGAACGACAGGAAGCCACGATGCCGCCGCCTGATCCGCCCTCCGGCCCACGACCGGCCTTCTTCTTTCTCATAAGAAGGAGGCTTCCTGCCGATGGATACGGTTAAAGCGCTTTCCCCTAAGGAACGCTCTTTACCGGGGACTCCATGAAGATCCGACACAAATTCTTTTTGACCGTTCTGCCCGCCGTCCTGGCGGTGCTGATCGGCCTCACGTATCTGAGCTACGCCACCAGCCGGAAAGCGCTCATGCGCGAGATCGAGGCCCGGGCCCGGGTGACCCTGGACGCCAGCGTGCTGCGTCTCGACGGGATCCTGGAGAGCATCGAGGATGCCCTTCAGGTCCTTCATCTCTCCCTGGAGGTGCTGGGACCGGATTCCGGCCAGGAGGTGAAGAAACTCATCCAGGAGTTTCTCCGGTGGAATCCGGAGGTGTACGGCACGGCCATCGCCTTCCGTCCCGGTTCGTTTCCAAGCGCAACCGGGCCTTTCTCCCCCTACTACCATCGAGAGGGTGCGGGACTCCGGTATATGGACCTGGGCGACCCGTCCTACGACTACCCGGCCCGGAACTGGTACCGACTGCCCGCCGAGACCGGAAAGCTCGTCTGGAGCCGGCCCTACATGGATACCGGGGGCGGGGACGTGGACATGGTGACCTGTTCCTGCCCGTTCTTCCGGGATGGGAAGTTCTGGGGAGTGGTGACCGCGGACCTGTCCCTTGACCGGCTGACGGAGATCACGAGGAACATCGTGATCGGCCGGACCGGATACGCTTTCCTTATGACCGACCAGGGGGTGCTCCTGTCCCGGGGGGGGAAGCGCTGGGAGCCCGGCGAAGACATCTTCACCGTGGCGGACCGTATGAACAGCCGGGCGTTCCGGGCCCTGGGAAAAAAGATGACAGCGGGCGCCTCCGGATTCGAATCCATGCGGGAGCCGCTCTCCGGCGTTCGGGTGTGGGTGGTCTACGGCCCTGTTGCCGGAGCGGGGTGGTCCATGGGAATCCTGTTTCCGGAGGCGGAGCTCATGGGGGACCTGAACGAACTCCACGGGCGCATGATCCTGATCGCCGTCGCTGGAATGCTGTTCCTTGTGGGAATCCTGTTTCTGCTGTCCACCCGGATCAGCCGCCCCGTGGGTGAACTGGCGTCCCGGGCACGCAGGATTGCGGGAGGAGATTTTTCGGAAAAGATCCTGGATCCCGGAACCCGGGATGAAGTGGGAATGCTTACCGGCGCTTTCAATGAAATGCAGCGCTCCCTGTCCACCCTCATGGAAAAGCTGAACACCGAAAAAGAGCAGTTCAGCGTGGCGTTCTCAGAGATGCCGGCCGGCCTGGTGATCCTTGACGACACGTGGAACCTGCTGAAGTACAACCGCTCCGCGGAAACCTTGCTGCAGCTGGATCCGTCCCGGTCCCTGGCGGAAAACCTCCGAGACCGGTTTGACGTTACGGGCGCGCCGGAAGATCTGGAATCGGTGCGGGAGAAACAGATCTCGTTCGAGTTGCGGCGGAAGGAAAACGAAGACACGGCCGACCTGGTCCTGGCCTGCACCCTCACGCAAATCCACGATGGCGCCTCGGACCTTCGGGAACGGATCCTGACCTTGCGGGATGTCTCGGACGAGGCCACGGAGGAAACCTTCAAGCAGAACTTTCTTTCCCTGATCTCCCATAAGCTGCTCACCCCCATAACCGTGATGCGCTGCAGCCTGGACTTTCTCCAGGACGGCGTGTTGGGCGAGTTGAACACCGAGCAGAAGGAAAACACGGAGGCCCTGGAGGAACAGATCCAGAAGCTGCAGGCACTGATCGAACGGCTCGTAAGCTTCGTGGCCCTGGAGGGGGCCCCGCCGGACGGGTCCGTGGAGGCGGTCCACCTGCCCGGACTTCTGGAGGAACTGGCCGGGGAGATGTCCGCCCGGTTTCATGAAAAAGGGGCGCGGGTGGTTCTGGACCCGGCGTCCACCGTGGACACGATCCGGTTCAATCGGAAGGTTTTCTCCCTGCTCCTGGGCCAGTTGCTGGAAAACGGACTGAAGTTCAACCGAAGTGCCTCTCCCTGTGTCACCGTGCGCTGCAGCGGCGAGAACGGGGATGCGGTGATCACGGTGACCGACAACGGGAACGGTATCCCCCCGGAGTATCAGGACAAGATCTTCGATAAATTCTTCCAGATTGAAAAATACTTCACCGGAAACGTGGAAGGCGCGGGCCTGGGGCTGGCCTATGTGAAGAAGGTCGTGGATGCCTTCGGCGGGGAGGTGGATGTAAGCTCGGAGCCTGGGGCGGGCAGCCGCTTCACCGTCAGGCTGCCCCGGTGCCTCCCTCCAGATGAAGGTGCCGGCTGACGTCCCCCCCTGTCAATACCCGGTGGTAATACCGATCCCGAGCGCGTACTGGTACCCGGAGATCTTCCACTGCGTACCCTCCTCCCAGGTTTTTTTGTGGTGCTCCTTCGCCTGGACCCGGTCGTTCATCTGCTGCCACTGGAAGAAGCCGTCGATCCGGATCGGCCGCCGCAGGGGCAGCTCGCCCAGGAACAGGAACTTGCTGAACGTGTAGCCCAGCCCCATGGAGAAGATGTTCTTCGTCATGCTCAGGAAGTTGCTGGCCACGTCGTACTGATCGCCCACCGGTGACGGTTGATGGGTGTACCCGAGCCGGCCGTAGAGGTTTTCGATGATCCGGAACTGTACGCCGACGCTGGGCACCCAGGTGTTGTACCAGCGGCTGTATGCTCCGGCTTCAGGGAACAGCGGCTGCTCGAAGCTGTGCCAGTGGTAGTACGTCAGGTCCGCGCTCACCAGCAGGCCGGGGATCGGACGGAACGCGATGCCGCCGGTCATGTTCCAGGGGAGGAAGTAGTCGGTGAGCGGCAGGGGTGCCGCGATGACGTACTGGTCCGGGAACTTGATGGTGGTACCACCCAGGGTTACCTCCAGGAAGTTGTTCATCTGCACCATGGAGGCGAACTCCCACCCCTTGCGGTAGGTGTATGCCAGCGACAGCCAGCTCACCGGCTTGACGAGAATTCCTACGATGGGTGAGACCTCGAAGCTCCCGGTCATGGACGCGGAGGAATTTGGTTCGTCGATCACGATGATGTTGCCGATGTTCAACCCGGATCGCCGCAGCCGGCTGAAGTCCACGTTCAACCTCGGATCGAACTCCGCGCTGATATTCTGCCATATGTTCAGGCCCGCGCCCACGTAAAGCCGGTCGGAGATCACCTCGAACCCCAGGGACGCGTACAGGTGCAGGCGGTTCATGTAATCTCCGTTCAGGATGAACCGCGGGACCTCGGGGTTGTACTCGACCACCTGCCAGGTCTTCTTCAGGTTCTCGGCGATGGTGGTGGCGATCCCCAGGACAAGCTCGTGGCCCCGCAGGTTCACGGCCCGGGACAGGTCCAGGCAGAGGCCGAATACAGGGGCCTTGAACAGGATCTTATCCTCGAAGTTCGGTGAGTGGGGATTGTCCGAAACGTAGTTCAGGAACGGCTCACTGTACATGTAGCCCACGTAGAACTGGTGATAATCGATCTGGGCCAGGCCGGCGGGGTTGTAGGCGGCGGAAAAATCGTCGGCGATGGCGGAGAACGCGTTGCCCATGCCGATCCCTTTCGGGCTCAGTCCCACCACGTACTGCACGTTGGCCCGGGCGGCGGCGGCAAGGAGAAGGCCCGCCGTGGAGAACAGGACCAGAACCGCCCCGAGCCGTTTCACCTGCTGCATCGTGTGTCTCCCTCGATGATGTTCGCTGTGTCCAAGCTGTCCGCCGCCTCGTCTCGGTCAGAAGCGCAAGGTGATGTCCCCGGCAACGGCGATGATCCATCCCCCGGTGCTGAAGGCTTCCGGTGCACCGCCGTATGCGGGGTCCTTGTGGGTAACCCGATCCGGCATCCACATGTACTGAACGGCCAGGTTGAAGTCCAAGGGCCTCAGGATGATTCGGAACGGGTCCTGCAGGGTGTAGCCCAGACCCAGGGAAAATACATGGCGGTCGTTATCCAGGAAGTTGGACGTCCTGACCTGGTCCGGGATCGGCGAGGGCTCGAAGAAGTAGCCTCCCCGCAGGGCCAGGACCGGGATGGGGTAGTATTCCACCCCCGCCCGGGGGATCCAGCTGTCCTTCCAGAGAGGGTCCGGGTCGCCCCGGGCGACGGAGGTGTACCGGGAGAAGCGAAACCAGGAAACATCCAGGGCCATCAGGACCTTGTTGCGCCACTTGTAGGAGATTCCCCAGTTGTGCTGCTGGGGGGTGAAGTACACATCCAGTTTGATGGGGACCGTGAGGGAGAGCAGGTCGAACCCGGCCACGGTAAGGGTGGCGTTGGCGATGACGGGGTTCACGGTGAGCGAGATCTGGTCCCGGAAGCTGTAGCCCAACCGGAGGTTCTTCAGGGGATAGAACATGATGCCCGCGGTGGGCGTGATGAGCGTGTCCACGTCCATCTCCATGTTGGCGCCCTGAAGCACCCTGCCGGCGTCCGGTGTAACGGGGTTGATGATCAGGCCGCCGGGGGGGCCGCCGGGTTGGGGCAGCGCATAGCTGTTGGCTGAGATGAGGAAGCGGAACCCCGCCCCCACCGAGACCCAGGGCAGATAGTCCGAACTCAGGGAGATCCCCGCCAGCAGGTGGACCCGTTGCCAGTACGATCCCAGCCGGTAGAACCGGGGAGTCGTGGTGGGTGGATCCCACGCGTTGTAGAAGGCCTTGAAGTTGTCCGGCAGGGCGTTTACCAGGCCGAATTTCACATGGACGGGCATCTGCCGGGCGAAGATCTTGTCCATGTCCAGCGCAAAGGCCACCAGCGGTGATTTCAGGTCGTAGGCGAATTTGTGCACATCGCTGAAACCGGGGTCCTTGGGGGAGTCGGCGCCCATATGGGGGTCGGCCCAGACGTAGCCGATCTGCAGCATGTTGTCGCTGATCTGGTCCAGGCCCGCCACGTTGTAGTAGATCGACCAGAGGTCGTCGGAGACCGCGGTATAGGCCGAGCCCATGCCCATGGGCCTGGACCCGCAACCCAGGCCGTCAAAAAAGTTCGCATGGAGGTTTGCGGGGAGTGTCAGGGAGAGGAGAAAAAACAGAGGGATGACGAATGGGATAGCCCGCTCGAGGTGCCTGGCTCGCATGGAACGCCTCCGACGGATGGAAGGAAAGAAGGGGGCCGGGCCGATCACCGGACACAGGCTTTGCACATACCGTCAATAGCATAAAAAAAGTCAAAGAAGAAAACGGCGTTTTCCATCTTGACAACTTGTCTTGCCGGCCGGTATGTTGCCTCCTGCCGTTTCCGGAGAACACACGAACCAGAGGATAGGATGCAACAGAGGGTTTCCAGACATTTCGGCCCGGCGGTCCCTGCCGTTTTGCTCTCCCTGCTTCTTTTCGCCGGGGGATGCAAGTTCATCGACAAGGCCAAGATCCAGCAGCAGATCGAGGCGTTGCCCATCCACATGAACATCGTCTATCTTTTCGATCAGTACGAAGAGTCGATCCGGATCGACGCCCCGAAGGAAAAGGTCTGGGACACCCTTCTCGATCCACCGCAAATGGTCCGGATCCTCTCCGCCTTCGACACGCTGTCCTTCTCGCCGGAGACCGGGGCGGTGTTCAGGCGGGGAACGCACTTCGGGTATACGACCCGGGTGGCCGGCGAGGAGGTCCGGGGGACCGCGGTGGTCAGCAACGTGATCCCCGGCAGGTTCCTGTGCCTGGCCATCCTTTCCCCCCGGCGAAACGTAATCACGACCGCCATGGTGGAAGACGGAAAGGGAAGGACGCGGGTCTGGATCAA
Organism: uncultured Thermodesulfobacteriota bacterium; assembly: GCA_964439795.1. Classification (GTDB taxonomy): domain Bacteria; phylum Desulfobacterota; class DSWW01; order DSWW01; family DSWW01; genus CAYTRL01. The sequence continues at coordinate 9,690 of CAYTRL010000034.1, read as the reverse complement.
GATGACCATGGAAGCCATGCCGCAGAACATGGCCGTCACCGCCGACGACATCCGCCGGTCGCTTAACGCCTCCCTGCGCAGAACGCTCAAAAACCTGAAACAGTTCAGCGAGGGGGGGGTGCCCCCCGGGGACACATCGGACAGGGCCCGTGTGGCGTTCCGGTCCCAGGGGCTGGAGCCGTTCGAGATCATCCACTTTCAGCACCTGTTCAATGTGGACATGGAAACCATCAACCGATACTTCCTGGAAGAAGAGGACTATGCAAGGATGCTGCAGGAACTGGGGCTGGAGATCTCCGCCGACCTGGTTCACATGCTGGAAATGCCGGGCATCGGCGTTCCGTACTCGTCCCGGATCGGACCCGTTCCCCTGAACGGAATCATCCTGGTGACGGAAGTGGTCCCGAGCCGGGCCCTGAACCTGGCGGTCTTCCATTCCCTCGTTTCGCCGATCCCGGGCGGAGCCAACCTCCGGTTCTTTGCCCGGGAAAACGGGCAAACTTTCCCCGGCGTCGGTGGCGACGGGGGGCTGGCCGGCGCGCTCCTCGG
>CAYTRL010000034.1:0-9131 GCA_964439795.1 uncultured Thermodesulfobacteriota bacterium | reverse complement strand
GCAGTTTGTCGAGTTCAAACAGATCCCGGACACGGTTGAGTGCATGCCGGCGGACCGGAAGAAGGTGGAAGCGGAGTTGGAGAAACGGATAGCGGAACTGGCACACCTCACGGAATGGATCGCTGAGAAACGCCCCCCCAGGGCCCTCCTGGAGAAGCGTCACCCCAAAGCCCTCCTGGAGAAGTCCCCCATACCCTGACCGCCGGGATGCCTGGAACAAAGACACATCGAAGACAGGTTACAGCTCTACCGGATAGCGCCCGTGGAGCAGCCGGTGGATCATGTTCTTCTTCATGATCCGGCCCAGGCCGATTTCATCGAAGCCGATGTCCTAGCGGGCGAAGGCTTGCGATACCCGTTTGAATCGAAACGTCCAAATTACTCGCTGAGGGCTTCGATCACCTCGTCCAGGGTGCGTACGGTTTCCACGGGCTGTCCGGAATCATCTTCCTGAACAGTCTCCGGGTGGTGGGGAAACATGCCGTGGGGGGTCCGGTCGATGAGAAACGGGCGGATGCCCAGACTGCGGGCGCCCAGGATGTCCTCCAGGAACATGTCCCCCACGTGCGCCGCGTCCCCGGATGCGACGCCCGCCCGGTCCAGGGCGATCCGGAAGAGGCGGGGGTCCGGCTTCCGGATCCCCTCCATGGCCGAGATGATCATCCCGTCCAGGTGAGGGGTCAGGCCGATCTCCTCCAGGAACTCCACCAGATCCGAGCTGGCGTTGGAAAGGGCCATGACCCGGGCCCCCCGGTCCCGCAGGCGGCGGATCGCGGGCACCACGTCCGGAAAGACGGTCCAGTTGTCCAGATCCCAGAACCGCTGGAGGGTCTTTTCCGTCCACGCCTCATGATCGTCCTCGATGCCCGCCATATGGAAGACCACCTGACCCAGGGCGTGGAACATCCCCCGGAACGCCTCGTCCGAGTCTTCGTACCGGGCGCCCGATCGGAAGGTTTCCAGATCCTTGCCGCGCCGCTCGATCATCAGGGAGTGAACGAGCCGCTCCACCTCTCGGCCGGTTTTGAGGGAACCGCCCGCCTGTCCGATAATCTCCGCCAGCACCGTCCAGAGAGAGACCCGGGGGTATGTCAGGGTCCAGCCCACGTCCAGAAACACCGCCTTGGGGAAAGTCATACCGCTCCTTCACCGCCGTTCAGACCTCACAGTCCTGGCCTGTAGCGATCATGAAAATGCCCCCGGCAGTGCCGGGGGCATTCTTTGCGCCTTGTGTCGTCCCGGGTACTTTGCGTCCGACCCGGGGTGTCAGTAGGCCTTCCCCATGGCCCGCAGCAGGAACAGGCTCAGGTCCGGCCAGTAGGTGATCACGAGCACCGAGCCGATCAGCATGGCGATGAACGGGAGGCACGCGGCGGTGATCTGCAGGATCCCCTTGTCGAACCGGTAGCTGGAGATGAACAGTCCCATGCCCAGGGGGGGTGTCAGGTAGCCGATCTGCATGTTGGCCAGGAAGATGCTCCCCAGGTGCACCATGTTCACGTCGTACTGCTGTGCCACGGGGGTGATGAGCGGCACCACCACAACCAGGGCGGAGAAGATGTCCAGCAGCATGCCGAGCATGAACAGGAAGCAGTTCAGCAGGATCAGGAACAGGATCTTGGAGTTCACGAAGCTCTGGATGAAGTCGAAGATCATCTGCGGCACGTCCACGTCGATGAAGTAGTTGGTGGAAGCCATGGCCGCCGCCATGATGATCAGGATTCCGCCCACCATGATCATGCTGTCCCGGATCACCTGTTTCAGCTTGGCGAAGGAGATCTCCCGGTAGATCAGCACCTCCACGATCAGCACCCAGAACGCGGTCACGGCCGCGGCCTCGCTCACCGCGAAGAACCCGCCGTAGATGCCGCCCAGCACCACCACAGGCAGGGGCACCTCCCACTTGGCCTCCCACAGCGACTGAGCCACCGCCTTCCACTGGAAGGCGGTCCGCTGGATGTCCTGCCGCACGGCCACGAACACGCCGAACCCGCACAGGACGATGAGCATCAGGACGCCGGGGAGCGCCCCCGCTATGAACATGTCGGAGATGGGGGTTTCCGTAATGACGCCGTAGATGATCAGCGGGACGCTGGGCGCGAAGAGCAGGCCCAGGCTGCCCCCGGTGGTGACCAGGCCCAGGGAGAAGTTTTCCCGGTACTTGTCCTGCATCAGCGCCGGAAGGAGCAGGGCGCCCAGCGCCACGATGGTCACGCCGGAGGCCCCGGTGAAGGCGGTAAACAGGGAACAGGCCAGGATGGAGACGATGGCCAGGCCCCCCGGCATCCAGCCGAAGAAGGCCCGGGAGAGCTTCACCAGCCGGCGGGGGGCGCCGCTTTCCCCCAGGAGGTAGCCGGCAAAGGTGAACAGGGGGATGGTGATCAGCACGAAGTTGCTGCTCAGGCGGAAGATGTCCGTTCCCACAACGGAGATGGACGTGTCGTCCATGAACCAGCCGAGCAGGGCAGCCGCCGCGAAGACGCAGAACACCGGCGCGCCCAGGAACAGGGCCACGAGGATGGTAATAATGGCTAGGGTCACGATCATGATCTGTCCTCCCCGCGCACGAGGTGGACCAGCGACAGGGCGCTGAAGCGGACGAACCGGAGCGTTATGATGCCAAAGGCCAGGGGCAGGGTCGCCAGGGTGCCCCAGAGGGGAAGTCCGGGCATGATGTAGCCCCCTTGCGGATCCTGGAACTCCATCTGGAAGACTATGAAGGTGGAGTAGGTCAGCAGCGCGCAGATGATCATGGCGAAGGTGTCGCAGATAAAACCGGCCGCGTACTTGATCCGGCCCGGCGGGAGGAAGCGGGATATGGCGTCCACGGTGATGTGGTTGTGGTCGCGGGTGGCGACCACCGCGCCCATGAGGGCCACCCAGAGGAGCATCTGGCGCACCAGCGGGTCGATCCAGACCAGACCGATTCCCAGGACGTTTCGGAGCATGATCTGGAGAAAGGAAAGAACGATCATGCTCACCAGGATCAGCATGAGCAGGCCGTCCTCCACCTTCCAGAAATAAGACATGGGGTTGGTTTTTTGTTGATCAGAAATGGCCTGTTCCCTCCCTGGGTTTTCCGTACAGTGCGTTGCTCCCTGTGCAGCGGTCCGGTTCCGGTGGTGGACAGGATGGAGTGTGCCCGCCGGCCCCCTTGGAGGGAAGGGCGGGCAGGGCCTCACCCAACTCCTTTACTGGGCCGGATGCGCGTCCCGGTATTCCTTGAGGAACGTCTCCATCTGCTTGAGGGTGGCCGAGGAGAAATCTTTGCCCGTCAGCTCCTTGTTGACCCCCTGGATGACATCCTTCAGCTGCTTGTAGTGTGCCGGCGTGACGGGTACGAACTGGATCCCCTGCTTTTTCAGGGTGGCCCTGGACTCCTTGTTGCTCTTGCGGATGTCCTTCTTCAGGGTGGCGAAGGACTTGTTCACGGTCTCGCGTACCGTGTCCTGGTATTCTTCCGGGATCTTGTCGTAGGCTTTCTTGGAGACCATCAGGAGCCCGTAAATATAGAGCAGGGGTTTGTCGGTGACGTACTTCACCCGGGTGTACCACTGGAGGGCGATGGCACCCACGAAGGAGTTGGCCACGGTGTTGATCTGGCCCGTCTGGAGGGCCACCATGACGTCCGCGATGGTCAGGGGGATGGGGGGGACCCCCATGGCCTCGAAGGCGGCCTGGCCCACGGGGTCACCCTGGGGGATCCACACCTTCTTCCCCTTCATGTCCGCCAGTTTCGCGATCGGTCCCGTGGACATCAGATACGCGAAACCCACCTCCGTCCAGCCGAGAACCACGTAGCCCTTGGCCTCCAGCTGCTTCTGGTAGATGGGGGTGATCCGCTCCATCACATAATCCACTTCTTCGTAGCTGGAGAAGGTGAGCGGAATGTTCATGATCCGCAGGTCGGCGCAGACCGAGGCCGCTTCTCCGGCCGTGAACTCCCCCCCCTGGATCTCCCCGGATTTCATCTTCAGCAGGAGGTCCCGGCCCGAGCCCTTCACCCCGCCGTAGTAGATCTTGAACTTGACCTGTCCGTTGGTCTTGGTGGCGATCTCCTTGGTCATCTCCTTGACGATCTTGGATGAGGCGAAGTTTTCCGGGGCCTTGGTGGCGATCTTGATCCGGACGGCATGCGCCGGGGAGCCGGAAAAGATCAGCCCGGCCACGGCCGCGGCACAGACGAGCAGGATTCCTCTTTTTTTCATCTTGTTACCTTCCTTCTGTTCGGTTGGGGTTCGCGCTGTCCTTCTCGATGAAGGGCGGGACATGGGGGCGCGGTTCGAAAGAGAGGTCCGGGAGGGGCCGCTGCGGACGGTGGGCGCTCCGGCCGTGGCCGCGTATCCCGGGGGCGCACCCGGGAACACGCCCTAGTCGAAATACTCGTCTTCCCGGGCCTCGTCGATCATCTCCCGGGCCTGACGCTGGGCCAGGGTATTGATCAGGATCAGGTCGGGTTCGGGGTCCACCGGAGATTCCAGGACCGTTTCGAGCAGTTGGAAGAACAGATCTTCATCGTACACCAGTTTCGCGTAGCTCTTGGCAAACATGACGTAGGTGGGTAGAAACTTTCCCTGGCCCAGTTCGACGGCCTTTTCGAAATATTTCCGTGCTTCTTCCGGCTTCCCCCCCATGGATGGGGGACGTATGGTGAGCAGGACGCCCATGAAGGCGTCCGGCGTGCCGAAGTAGAAGCCCTCGTCCAGCTCGATCACCCGCTCGATGATGGCCTGCACCTTGGGCACTTCGGCGACGGCATCCCAGTTGGAGGAGTTCGCCGTGATCCAGCCCGCCCAGCTAGAGGCCGCGTAGAAGAGGAACGGTACATCCTTTTCCTGAAACGAGGGCAGGCAGGTGACGAACTCGTCGAAGGTGGCGTCCTTGACCGCCGCGAACTCCTTGCTGTGCAGGCTGAGCGCCCGGATGGCGTAATCCTTGGCCTTGGCCGCCAGGATCTTGTTCCGTTCCGGATACTTGCTTCCAACGAAAGCGGTGTTGTAGGAGGAGTATGCCTTGGCTCCTGCGAGCAGGAGTGACGGGTTGTCCGGGCTGTGGTTGATCAGCCCGTCGAGGATGAGCAGAAAGGACGGAGTTCCCTGCTCCGCGAGGACCACATCCCGCTGCTGCATAAAGGAGCTGGTCAGGTCGTCGAACAGGGGCTGTGTGTAATGTCCCACGATCCGGGAGCATCCCCCGGAAGCGAGAAGAAGGCCGAGGAGGAAAAGAACGGAAAGTGCTCGTGTGGATGCCGGTAAAGATCGCTGCATGGATGTTTTCTCCCCTGTTGGGTTGGAAGAGGGTTCCGGTTCCCTTCCGCGGGGCGGCGGAAAGGCAAAAAAGGTAAAGAATCCGACTGGTTGAAATGTCGCCGTTGCTTGAATTGAATAACAGAAACTACCGCAGATGTCAAAGCTCCCGGGAGCTTTACAGCGTTCTCACAGCAGGGGGGAGGCCAGTGCGCAGAAGTTCTCCAGCATGGGCTCCCAGGGTTTCCTCCGCTCGAAATCGGGTAGCTCGACCTCTTCGCTGCGGAGGACCTCTTCCTGCAGCGCCTGGCGGAGCTGGATCTCGGCGAACGGGCCTCGTGCCTCCATGTTCAGCTCGAAATTCAGACGAAAGCTGCGGATGTCGAAGTTTGCGGACCCCAGGAAGGCCCACCGGCTGTCCACCAGCAGCGCCTTGGTGTGTACAAAGGGGGGGGGACGTTCGAAGATACGAACGCCGGCCTGCAGGAGGCCGCTGAAAAAACTCCGGGTGGCGTAGTGAATGTACCAGTGGTTGTTCTTTTTCGGGACAATGAGCCGTACGTCCACACCCCGTGCCGCCGCATTGACGAGGGCGGTGTACAGGGGGCTGTCCGGGACGAAGTAGGGGGTCAGCAGGCGGATGCTATGCTGCGCCATGACGAGAAACGTGAAGAACGCGTGGTGGATGGCCTCGTAGTCATGCCCCGGGCCGGAGCGCACCACCCGGGCCATATCCTCGCCGCAGGGCTCCAGGCGCGGGAAGTATTCCTCGCGGAGCAGCGCCTCCGGGGGCTCTTCCGATGTGTGGTACCAGTCCTGGAGAAAGGAGTACTGCATCTCCGAAACCGCCGGGCCCTGTATCTCGAAGTGGGTATCGTGTATGCCCAGGCCCTTTTCTGCGGTGGAGATGTTTTCATCGTGGATGTTGATGCCCCCGAGAAAGCCGATACGGCCGTCCACCACCATCAGTTTTCGGTGGTTCCTCAAGTTGATCTGCAGTCGGCGCTTCAGGGGGTGGATCAGTGCGTAGCCCTGGACCTGCAGGTTGGGCACGTCCTCATATTCCAGGAAAAATCCGCTCAGATGGGCCGCTGAGGAGCCGAGCCTGTCATAAAGAAAGCGGACCTGTACCCCCTGTCGGGCCTTGCCGGCAAGCAGATCCATGAAGCGTTGGCCGATGCGGTCCGGACGGATGATGTATGTCTGAAGATGGATGGAACTCCGGGCCTCCTGAACGGCCTCCAGCATGGCGGGATACGCCTCGTCCCCGTTCCGGAGCAGGTGGATTCGGTTGCCGTCCAGGGCCGGCATGTCCACCAGCTGGCGGTCCAGGGCTGTCGTGGCCCGCATCGTTTCTTCCGAATGTCCCCGAGAGCCGTGAAGCTGAATATTCTCCGCACGAATTTTCAGTGTCCGGGAGGCGTGGGTGCCGGATTCCCCGAGAAGGTGGTTGCGCGCGGCCTCCAGGCGGAGCCCCTTCATCTTGACGCGGTTGATCCCGAAGAGAAAGTAGGCAAGCGGCCCCACGAACGGGAAGGAGACGGCGATGAAGATCCAGAGCACGGCCGAAACGGACTCGCGGTGTTTGAAACGCAGGATGTGAACCGTGGTCAGCAGGCTGAGAATCAGACTGAGGCCCGCAGCCGAAAAAAGATAGGCGAACATGGGGGGGATCCGACTATTCCACAGGGGGTTGCTACCTCTTTGGTCAGCTCGATGGGGAAGTGTAACACGATGGTAGCAGGGAAGAAAGTGGCGACAGGATCGACAGGGGCGGGCGGAGGGATCCGGCTGATGGTTGCGGGGAGTGTGGGGGAGTCTGGATGGTACCCGAAACGGACCGGGTACCCCGGGCTACCAGTTCGCCTTCAGACCGAGCCAGGTGGAGAAGTCACTTTCCGGGAGCCGGTCTTGCATGGACTGGAATGCCTGGGTGTATTTCATTTTGAGGTTCAGGTAGAGGTTGTTGGATATCTGGGAAACCCATTCGGTCAAACAGGTGGTCATGCCCGTGACCTCCAGGTTCCCCATCTCTATCGGTACCCGGCCCTGGTGCAGAAAGCAGGGCCCGACGCCAAAACCCATGGATTGGGAGATGATCGGGGTTTCGTAGATGGGGATCTTCATGAGGAAGCTCAGGGGGAACAGGTCCGTCTTCGGTCCGAGAGATGTTGCAAGGTCGATCGCCGGCACGCCTCGCAGTTTGTGCCCCGCGGAGATACCGATGGAAACGCCGGAGGGCAGGTTCCACTCCAGGGTGACGGATTCCGGGATGCCGGGATCGTAGCGCTCCAGAAAATCCGAGGTGTCCGGGATCACGAACCCGGGCTTTTCGGAGGCAAAGGCGGCCGTGGGGCACAGCAGAAGGTGGTAAAGGAGATCGGAGAGCAGGAACACCTGGACCAGGGTCCGGGGAATGGCTCCGAGCTTTCTCCAGGGGAAGACCCTTCCCACCGTCGGCGGTTTTCTACAGGTCTTCCTGTTATTACATTGTTCTCTCATGATCCCTTGCCTGTTTGCTTTTCGGTGCTACATCTCGCGCCTTCGGGCCTTGATTTCATTTCCCGGCGAGAGGGTGATCTTTGGCATCAGCCAGATCTTTATACGAAAAAAATAAAATGAATGCAAGCAAATAAATAAGAAAGTTAAAGAAAAATATTATGGTATTTTTCCTGGTTTTTACGCTGCCTTTGTCTGGATTCGGAGGAGGATCTGTTTGTTTTTTCCGGCAGGGTTTCGTAAGATGTGACCCCCGGCATATAGAAACAGTTCCATATCCGCCCAAACAAAAAAACCAGTATACTCCCTCTTTCAAATGAAATCAATTGATTTTCAAACAAAACTGAAAAATTATATAACGACGGCATGCCTGGAATCTTTATTGCGGCCATGAAAATCCTCATCGATCCCATATTCGTGAATCCCCGGCCGTTCCATCTTCTCCCCAAGTTCTTCGGCCTGCCCGTGGATCGGGCCGTGCCTACCCCGTTCTGGAGCAGCCGATCGTGGACCGGCCCTTTTCCGTGGCGGGCGTTCGGCCCGGACGGTTTCGACGGGATGGATCTGGGGCTGACCTATACGTACCTGTTCCGGTCCGATCTTTCCCTTCGCGAGGAGGTGCTGAAGCGGTACCGCCTGTCACGGTGGCCTATCCGGGCCTTTCATGCCACGTTTTCAGGGGAAGCCCGGTTCTTCCGGGATACCGGGATGGATCTGGCAAGCAACGGGGAGCGGACCCGCAGGGGGCTTCTCAACCACATCCGGGCCGCTTCCGAGATCGGCGGCCGGGGTTCGGTGCTTGTCATCCATCCGGGGACGGTCCAAACCCGCCGGGACGAGACCCTTGATGCCGTGGTGAAGAACCTGGAAGGGTGCCTGCCGGCGGCTGAGCAGCATCAGGTGGTCCTGGCCCTGGAAAACATGCCCCGTAGTATGGGGAGCACGCAGTACCTGGGTTCAGATTATCGGGAACTGCGTCATGTGCTGGTAAAGCTCCCCTCTCCCTGCCTGAAAGTTTGTCTGGATCTGGGGCATGCCAACAACTATGGTGAGGTTCATGTCCGTGACAGGGGTTCGGAGGACCTGGAGGGCTACCTGAGGGGTTTCGGGTACTGCCGTGAAATGATCCGGGAACTGGGCCGCGAGATCGTGTACGCGCACATCCACTACAACCGGAGCCACCTGCTCAGTGAACGGGCCCGCCTGAAGAACTTCGACGAACACATGCCCATTTCCCATATTCCCGGCCCCTGTTGGGAGGGCTTTCGTGAAACCCTGCGCCTCCTGCTGCGGGAGACATCGGTCCTTCAAACGGGGTACGTGAACCTGGAACTGGTCCCCGGGCGCCTGTTCGGGCTTTACGAGGTGATGCCGATGGGGGCGGAG
>CAYTRL010000033.1:0-24593 GCA_964439795.1 uncultured Thermodesulfobacteriota bacterium | reverse complement strand
GGGACAAGAAGGACCTGTTCCGCCTGCCGGAGAAGGCCAACCGGGCGTTTTCCCGCATCCGCAAGGACTTCGGCGACCAGGTGTTCATCTTCGGCGCGTTTCTTTACGGGCTCTTCGAGAACAGCTGGCAGCCCATGGGCTTCGAGCGGTTCGCGGTGGCCGTGCGCCGGGAAAAGGAGTTTATCCGCAGGATGATCAAGTTCTACGAGGATCATTTCTGCATGATGCTGGAGGCCTGGGCCGACGCGGGCCTGCCCGGGGCCATCTACACCGACGACATGGCCTACCGGTCCGGTCCAATGCTCAACCCCCGGATGATGCGGGAGCTGTACACCGACTCCCTGCAACGGATCACGGAGACCGCCCACGCCCTGGGCATGAAGATCGTGATCCACTCCTGTGGGAACGTGATCCCCCTGCTGGAATGGTTCGCGGAGTGCGGTTTCGACGGGGTGCACGCCCTGGAACCCACGGCCGGGGTCACCCTGGCCGCGGCCAAGGAACTGGTGGGAGACCGGATGTGCCTGTTGGGCAACATCGATATCACCCACATCCTGGTGGACGCGGACCGGGAAGAGGTCTTTGAGGCGGTCCGTGCCAGTATCGAGGCGGCGGGGCACGGCGGCGGGTACATCGTGGCCCCAACCAACAGCCATCAGGCCATGACCCTGGACCGGATCCGGTGGATGCTGGAGGCCGCGGAACAGTACGGTGCCTATCCCCTGGAGGGGGGGAAGGCTGCATGAAAAAGCTGGCGCTCCACTGGCAGATCCTGATCGCGTTGATCCTGGCCGTGATCGTGGGGATCCTCTTCGGTGACAAGGCCCTGATCTTCGAGCCCCTGGGCACGATCTTCTTGAACGCCCTCAAGATGATCGTGGTCCCCCTGATCGTCTGTTCCATCGTGACAGGCGTGGCCAACATCGGGGGCCATGAGAATTTCGGAAGGATGGGGGCCAAGACCCTCGGCTACTACGTCACCACGAGCCTGTTCGCCATCATCACGGGCCTGACGCTCGTGAACCTGGTCCAGCCCGGGGTGGGGGCGGACTTGGGCTTGCAGGCGTCGGCGGATGGGGACTGGGCCCTGGCCCTGCAGGAGCGGGCCAGCGGCTCTCCCTGGCAGACCATCCTGGACCTGATGATCCGCATGGTGCCCACGAACCCGATCCAGGCCATGGTGGAGGGCGAGATGATCCAGGTGATCATCTTCTGCCTGCTCTTCGGTTACTTCTCCACAAAGGTGGCCGAGCCCTACCGGTCTCTGATCCGCAACTTCTTCGAGGGCGGGTTCGAGATCATGATGAAGCTCACCCACCTGATCATCATGTTCGCGCCCATCGGGATCTTCGGACTGGTGGCCAAGATGGTGGCCACCGCCGGGGTGGGGGCCTTTGCGAACCTGGGGATGTACGCCCTGACCGTGTTCGCCGGTCTCGTGGTGCACGCCACCGTCACCCTCCCCATCCTGCTGTTTCTGGTGGGCAGGATCAGCCCGCGCAAGCATTTCAAGGCCATGGCCAGCGCCCTGATGACCGCCTTCTCCACCAGTTCTTCCTCGGCCACGCTCCCGGTCACCATCGAGTCCGTGGAGAAGAACGCCGGGGTGTCCAACCCGGTGACCAGTTTCGTGCTGCCCCTGGGGGCCACGGTGAATATGGACGGAACGGCCCTGTACGAGTGTGTGGCGGCCATGTTCATCGCCCAGGCCTACGGCGTTCAGCTCGGTTTCGGGCAGCAGTTCATCGTGGTGATCACCGCGCTGCTGGTTTCCATCGGTGCCGCCGGGATCCCCATGTCGGGGATCGTGATGATGGCCGTGATCCTGAACGCGGTGGGGCTGCCGTTGGAGGGGGTGGGCCTCATCCTGGCCGTGGACCGGATCCTGGACATGTGCCGCACCACCGTGAACGTCTGGAGCGATTCCTGCGGGTCCGTGATCATCGCACGCACCGAGGGAGAGACCCTCAAAGTCCAGTTGGGAGCGGGGAACGACAGCGCCCGGACGTAACCAGGTTGTTGGAAAACAGGATTATTTGTTTTCCGTCATTCCGGGCTTGACCCTTATACCCCCCTGACCCGGAATCCAGGGGAAGTGAAAAGGGGGTTTTTAGGGTACTATCCCCCCAGGCCACCCCTGGATCCCCGCGTCCGCGGGGATGACTAGAGAAAGTGGATCCTGGCTGGAGCCTGCCCCGGACTCCGATCCGGGGCCGGGATGACAACAACTTGGACTTTGTCGAATTCGAATCCGTATTTGTGACGGCGAGCACCCGGTTGCTGTCCACAAGAGGAGACCCCGTCATGAACCCCCTTCTTACCTGCTCCGGTACAAAACTGGCGGGCATGATCCGGCAACGGGAGGTTTCCTCCCGGGAAGTTGTGGAGAACCACATCGCGCGGATCCGCGAGATCAACCCGGTGATCAACGCCGTGGTCAGGGACCGCTTCGATGCGGCCCTCCGGGAGGCGGATGCCGCCGATCAGGCGCTGGCGGCCCGCTCCCCGGAAGAGCTTCCGCCCTTTCACGGGGTCCCCTGCACCATCAAGGAAGCGTTTCGCCTGGAAGGGATGCCCCACACCTCAGGGCTGGTGGCCCGTAAAGAGTGCGTGGCCACGGACGACGCCACCGCCGTGGCCCGCATGCGCCGGGCCGGCGCTATCCCCATGGGTGTCACCAACGTATCCGAACTGTGTATGTGGATGGAGTCCAACAACCATGTCTACGGGCGCACCGGCAATCCGTACAACACCGAAAGGACCGCGGGTGGAAGCTCGGGCGGGGAGGGGGCCATCATCGGGTCGGGCGGTTCCCCGTTCGGTCTGGGCTCCGACGTGGGCGGGTCGATCCGTATGCCCGCCTTCTTCAACGGGGTGTTCGGGCACAAGCCCACCGGCGGCCTGGTTCCCAACTCCGGCCAGTATCCCCTGCCCGAGAACGAAACCGAGCGGTACTGCACATCCGGTCCCCTGGCACGGCGTGCGGAGGACCTCCTGCCCCTGCTCCGGATCATGGCCGGGCCCGACGGGCTGGAGCAGGGCTGTCTCCCCATGGAGATTGGCCGGCTCGAGGACGTGAGCATCCAGGGGTTGAACGTGTACGTGGCGGAGATCGACGGGACACCGCCCGTGGCCGAGGATCTTCTTCAGAGCCGGGAAGACGCAGCTGCTTTTCTGGGTCGGATGGGTGCCTGTGTGAAGCCGCTTTCCCTGAGCAAGCTCCGCCGTTCCCTGGAGATATGGTCCAGCATGTTGGGGGCGGCCGGGGGAAAGACCTTCCGGGAACTGATGGGCAACGGAAAACCGTTTCATTCCTCGCTGGAACTGGCCCGATGGCTGACGGGGCGCTCCCCCTACACGTTGCCCGGTATCGTGCTCACCATCGCGGAGCGGGGGTCGGGGCTGTTCCCCCGGATGGCGCAGAAGTTGGTGGAACAGGGAAAGGAACTCCGGACAGAGCTTTCCGGCGTGCTGGGAGCCGACGGTGTTCTGCTCTACCCCCCTTACACCAGTGCGGCCCCCAGGCACAACAAACCCATGTGGCCCCCGTTCAACTGGGTGTACACGGCCATCATGAACGTGATGGAACTCCCGGTCACCCAGGTGCCCATGGGGCTCAACCGCGAGGGGCTTCCCCTGGGTGTCCAGGTCGTGGGCAACCACGGGTGCGATCACCTGACCATCGCCGTGGCCCTGGAACTGGAAAAAGAGTTCGGCGGATGGGTCCCGCCGCCGGGATCCGTTGGATAATCCCCGCCGGTCCGTCCCTCCAGCTTCCGATCACTTGATGTAATACCCCGATACCCGCCACTGTCCGTCCTTGTCGAGCATGGGAGTGACCGTCTCGATGGCGGACTTCTTGTTCTCGAATGACGTCTCGAACTGGATGACCACGTACTTACCGTCCGGGGCTCCGGGCACGGAGGCTGTGAACCGGGAGGACTTGAGCTTCCGCTCCAGGAGCTTTCCCAGGGGCTTGCGGAAGGAGTTCATGGACTGTACCCACTTCTCCCGGGGAACGGCCGCCTGGAAGTAGCCGGCTGCATCGGCCCAGCTCTCTTCGTACTTTCCCTGGTCCACCAGCGACAGCCACTGCTCGGCGGCGACCTCCGCCTTCTTCTCGGCGGCGCCCTGCCAGGGGATCGGTTGCGAAAGGGCGGGGCCCGCCAGCAATACGACACCGATGACCAGGACCCAGGGAACCGTGTTGTTCAACCTGTTCACGACTTCACCTCCTTGGAAGGAGCGCCGGCCCGGAAAAGGAACGTTCCCGGGGTGTCCCATTGTCCCGGCCGGTTCTTCCGGCCGGAGCCGCCTCGACCGGACGGCGATGTCCGGATCGGATCAGGGCATGTGGAACGAGCATAGAAGATGCCACGGCAAGGGTCAAGAATGGCCTTTCTCCGCTGCGGGGAAACGCACGGGTCGTTGGTTGAAAGCGGGCATCGGTTTCGTGCGACGCGTTCACCGGGAACGTCGTCGGCCGCCCGAGTTGGCTCGTGCAACGGTCACAGGCCTTTGGCCTGCGCCAGGTGCCTGGGGATCAGCCACCGTTCCAGCCCCTCGAAGAACAGTTCCGCCAGGATGGCCAGGCACGCCGCCGGTACGGCCCCCTGCAGGATGAGGTTCGTGTTGTTCAGTGCCAGCCCCGTGACGATCGGCTCCCCCAGCCCTCCCGCCCCGATAAAAGCCGCCAGCGTGGCCGTACCGATGTTGATCACCGTGGCGGTCCGCACGCCGGTGAGCAGGGTGGGCATGGACAGCGGGAGTTCGATGTGGAGCAGGCGCTGCCGGGTCGTGAGCCCCATGCCCACCGCCACCTTTTTCATGACGGGGTCCAGGGACTGGAGAGCCGCATAGGTATTCCGGAGGATGGGGAGCAGGGCGTACAGAAACAGTGCGGCGATGGCCGGGCGCACCCCGATCCCGAATAGCGGGATCATGAACGCCAGCAGCGCGATGGAGGGGATGGTCTGCAGCAGGCCCGCCGTGTACAGGATCGGTTTCGATATGGAGGGAACCCGGTAGATGAGGACCCCCGCCGGGATGGCCACGGCCATTCCCGCAAGGACGGCGATCAGGGTGAGTTTGATGTGGGTGGCGGTTCGGTGCGCCAGTTGCTGCCAGAAACCGCGGCGGACGGACTCCGCCGGCTCTCCCGACAGTCCCTGTTCGTCCAGGAACTCCCGTGCCACCTGGGGGAAAGTTTTCTTCCGGACGGTTACGGCGGCGTTGAGCTGCTGCATCTTGTTTTCGTCGATCCGCCCGGCCAGTTCCGTGAGGAGTCGCTTTACCCGGGGGTCCGCATCCTCGTGGAGCAGAGGCGCCGCCATGTAGACCGGGAAGAAATCCCGGTCGTCTTCCAGCAGGACGAGGTCGTAGCGCTGGATCTCTGCATCGGTGGTCCATGCGTCGATGACATCGATCTTCCCTCCCTCGATGGCTGCGTAGATCAGGCCGTGTTCGATGCCCCGGGGCGAATGGTTCAGTTGATACGCTTCGGCCAGGGGACCCCAGCCATCCTTGCGGTGGAGAAACTCGTGACTGAAGGCGAAGCGCAGTTCCGGGTGCTCCCGGAGGTCCGAGATGGAGCGCAGCCCGTATTTCCGCGCCACGTCTTGCCTCACGGCCAGGGCATAGGTATTGTTGAAACCGAAGGTCGGGAGAAGTTCCAGGCCGTATTTCGTTTTCAGCAGTCGGTTCAGTTTTTTGCGGTCCGGATGGTCCGGCAGCTTCAATATTGCCTGTTCCAGGGTTCCTGAATATTCCGGGTAGAGGTCGATCTCCCGGTTCTGGATGGCCTGGAAACAGATCATGGTGCCCCCCAGGCCGAAGCGCCGTTCCACAGGATGGCCATGGTCTTCGAGCAGCTGAGACATGATCTCGGCCAGCAGGTAGGATTCATTGAAATGCTTGGAGGCCACGACAAGACGCGGCTCATCCTCGCAGCCCGCCGCCAGCAGCAGAACCCCCAGGAGGATCAGGAGAGGTGTTTTTCCGCTCATGGCAACCGTTCCCGGATCGGCGTGTCGAAAAGCTGCGTGTTCAGCAGTTCCGTCACGAAATCGTTGGCAGGAGAGCGGGCCACTTCCTCGCAGCCCCCCTGCTGAACCACCTTGCCCTTGTGGAGGATGACCAGCCTCTGCCCGAGCTTTATGGCCTCCCGCAGGTCGTGGGTCACCAGAACCACGGTGCGGGGCTCCGGTTGCTGCAGTTTGAGGAATTCGCGGTGGATTTCATTCCGGGTGATAGGATCCAGCGAACCGAACGGTTCGTCCAGCAGGAGAAACCGGGGATTGAGCATCATGGCCCGGCACAGCCCCACGCGCTGCTGCTCCCCCCCGCTCAGTTCGTACGGGTACCGTGGTGCGTACTCCCGGGGCAGGTCCACCAGCTCCATCAGTTCGACCACCCGCTCCCGAATCCGGACCTTTTCCCACCCAGTCAGTGCCGCCAGGAGCGAGATGTTTCGAAACACGCTCAGGTGAGGGAACAGGCCGGTCCCCTGAACGGCGTAGCCCATGCCGCGCCGCATTTCAGGAAGGCGGTTGTAATCGATCGAAGCTCCGTCGACCCGGATCGTGCCGCTGTCCGGGCGTTCCAGGCCGTTGATCAGCTGCAGCAGGGTCGACTTCCCGCTGCCGCTGGGGCCCACCACGGAGGTGGTCACGTTTCCCTCCAGGCGGAGAGATACGGTGTCCAGCGCCCGGTGCCGGTTGTAGGTTTTCGTGACTTCTTCGAAGATGATTTCCGGTGCCATGAAGAGCAGGGTTCCGGTTGAGGTGGAAGAAGGGGTTGAATCGCCGTCAGGTAGTCTATCGCAAACAGCTGGACCCCGTGCAACCTTGCGGTCGGCCAAGGGTAACATGGAGGAGAGAGAAACCCAAAACAACCGTTCAAAAAAATATTTTAGATACAAGCTCCGCAGATGAGCCTTTTTGAACACCTGTCAACGGGTCCGGGCGTTCAGTTCCGCGGCCATGTTTTCCAGTACGCCGTGGATTTTCCGGACGTAATAGAGGATTGGGAAGAATCCGACGCAGGCCCGGCGCTGTTCAACCCCTTGCGTAAGGAGCGGGTGGAGTTTGTCGCGTATCGAATCAAAGAGATCGGCGATGGGAGGCACCTCCACGGGGTGCCCGTGCGTGAGCGCATCCAC
Source organism: uncultured Thermodesulfobacteriota bacterium (assembly GCA_964439795.1). Classification (GTDB taxonomy): domain Bacteria; phylum Desulfobacterota; class DSWW01; order DSWW01; family DSWW01; genus CAYTRL01. Next base: position 17,434 of record CAYTRL010000033.1, on the reverse strand, counting down.
GACCTGGTCCAGGGCCTGTGCGATCCGGTCTCTCAGGAGGAGCAGTTCTTCCTGAATCCGGGCGGCCAGGCGTTCGTCATGCCCCTGATCCACGGCCTGCCGCATGTCCGAATCGTAGAAAACGAGCAGTTCCATCCAGAGAACCCACCGGTGAGCCCGGGACGGCTCCCGCCGGAGCAGAAACGTTTCCGTCCGCCGTGTCCGGTGGTCGTTTCGCAGTTGTTGAAAGCGGCTCAAGATCTCGGGTTGCGGCGGGGGGGGCTGCCCCTCCGCGGCAACACCGGCGGCCCGGCTCAGGGTGCGATAATAGCTCGTCCGCAGCTCTGCCATGAAGGCGGGCACATCCGATTTCAACTGCTCCCGGATCCGGACGGGCAGCACGAGGGCGGACACGAGTACGGCCACACCGGCCCCGATGAGGGTCTCATACATCCGCGCCAGGACCAGGCGGTTGCCCATGACGCCGAGCAGGTCGAACATCAAAACCACCAGGATGGATGTCCAGAAGATGGCCCACAGGTACGAGCCGCTCACCGAGTATGCAAAGAGAAAAACGCACAGGAAGATCACGGCCACCTGCGCCGGGGGCCAGGGCCGGAGAATTTCATGGAGAAGCACGGCCGCGCCCAGGCCCAGAAAGGTCGCCGCCACGCGCTGGGCCGCCTTCTTCATACTTTCCGACCACGTCTGGCAGAGGACGACGAGGGCCGTGATCGTGGCCCAGTAGGTCCGTTCCAGCTGCGGGAACCGGAAAGCCAGAACAGACACGGCTGCCACGGCAACCGTTGCCTGGACCGCCTGGCGCGTGGTGGGAAGCATCTTCATCTTCGCATCTGCTCCTCGAAAAGGATCAGGTCGCCGTACAGGTTCTCGAGAGACCCGCCCGCGCGCTGCATGGCCAGCAGCACGCGGACCAGAAAGTAGATCCGTTTCTCCTGGATCCCCTCGCCCCGGAGCAGGTCCTCGTAGAACGCACCCACGACCCTCCGGTACCGGTCCAGGAGTTTCGGTCCGTCCCGGGTGCGGAGAACGCTGTGTTTCGGATTTCGAAGAACCGCTTCCAGGAGTTGGACCGCTTCCTCCATCTCCTGCTGAAGGGAGCGGGCGATCGGTCCTTCGATCCGAACCGCATCCAGCACCCCGTCCATGGCCAGGCTCAGGGCGCCGTAGACCCGGTACGCGTGAAGGTAGATGCGCTCGAACAAACCCCTTTCCTCTGCATCGTCGGTTTCGATCCCGCCCAGGATGCTCTCGCAGGTTGTCAGGTGTGCCTGCAGTTCGTTCAAGGCGTCGTGCATCCGCCGGTCCGCCTCCGCGGCGGGGATCCGCCCGGAGAATGTCCCTCCCAGAAGCGCGCCGGTCCGGCCCGCCCGGTCGAGGAACAGGAAGACGCTGTCCCGGAACAGCAGGCTGCGATCTTCGGGAAGGAAGTAGAAGTTCACGATATATGCAACCGGGATGGAAACGGCCACCGCCGAAACCAGCGGGGCGCATGCCGCTCCGGACTGGGTCGTTACCGTGGTGAACAGGTAGATGAACAGGCAGTGCATTCCCAGGCCCACATACCGCAGGCCGAAGCGGCGGATATAAAATGCGGTAAAGGCCAGCAGGGACAGGACAAGGGCGTTCCGCAGCGGGTCGTCGTGGACGGCACAGGCAAGCAGGACCATGGCGATACCGGAAACACCGGAGGCCACCGTGGCCTGTTTTTGTTCCCGTCTCGTTTTCCCGCTGGCACGCAGGACGATGAGCAGGGCGGACAGGGTGCCCATCAGGATCGAGGGCATTTCCGAGAGGGGGGGCCACACCCTGCCCAGCAGCAGGAGCACACCGGTGGTGGCGATTGCCGACAGGGTCGCGCGGGCCGCCTGTTTCATCCGGATCCGTCCGGGATCCACCTCCCGGAATGTGCTCAGCCATCCAGTCCTGTCACCCATAGGCCAAAGATAGGGAGGCAGGTGGGTGCCGTCAAGTCAAAGACCGGTCCCCTGCAAAGACGCCCTGCCCAGTCTTCCGGTCTGGATAAAGAACCTCCAGCAGAGACCCTTTGGTCCGTCTTGAGCGGCCATGGCGGATTCGGACCGGAGAAAGAAGGCGGGCCTCAGGTCACCCCCGGGCCCGCCTTCACCGTGGTTGTTCATCCCAATCGTTGTCTCAAAGCATGGGTTCTAGTTCCCCTCACGCACGCAGCGGACATAATTGTAGATCCGGATGGCGTCGCCCTGGGGGCCGTGGCCGGTGGGGTAATCATCGGGATCCCCAAACTTGGGATCGCTCCGCTGGGCGCCGGCACCGTGCACGTCCTGCCACTGGCTCATCCAGTAGCCCATGGCCCGGCCAAAGGCAACGTAAGCCCCGTAGGTACCCCCGCCCTGCCAGTCCGCATGGGTTGAGCCGGTCCAGTAACAGGGATAATCCGTCTGGCCGGCCTCGTTCAGGATGCTGGTGACATTGAACACCGGATCGATGGCAGCCGAACCCGTTGTGCCGGGCGAGCGGGAGTAATCCACGATGCTCTGAAGCTCCTTGGCGTTGGGCGGGCGCCAGTCGTCCAGTCCGCCCAGGGTCAGGTCCTCGCAGTAGTCCAGGGCGTCTTCCCAGGCAAGACCCGAACCGTCGTCATTCTGTTGCCACATCAGGCCCGTGGCCTGATCGGTAACCGTTCCGTTGCCGTTGTCGCTGAAGCTGTTCACACCGTAGTTGGAAGAGCCCCGGACGTAGATCACGAAATAGTCCATGCCCATAGAGGTTGGGTAACACTTGATGCGGCCGTCCGCAAAGTTGACGCCGAAGAAGCACTCTTGCCCGCCCATAACGGTATCCAGGTAGACAGCGTCCGTAACCCACTGTGAATCGATAAGGCGCTCGCCTGCACTGGTATCGCCGTACTCAAACGCAAAGGTATCGTCATCGATGAATGGTGTCAGGCCCGACGGGTCGGTCCCCGAGTAACTGCTTGGGTCCTCACCGCTGAACAGGATCAACGAATAGAGTTCTTTGATTGTGGGCACACGCCAGTCGTCATAACCGGCCAGGCTGAAGGAATCCGCGCCTGCTATGGCCACATCGTAGGTCATCTTGTCGCCGGGATCCTGCTGCCACATCAGCCCGGTGTTCAGGTCGGTGACCGTGCCGTTGCCGTTGTCCAGGTAGGAAGGCGGATTTCCGTCGTACTGGGCGTCCTGGCCGTAGAAGGAGGCTCCCGGGGACGGACAGGTGATCTCGCTGGAGGTGTTGTAACACACGCTTTGGTCAGTGTCCGGAAGAAGGCCGGTGCCTCCGCAGACCGGGTCGTCCCCATCGGTGAGTCCGTCGCAATCATCGTCGATCCCGTTGTCGCAGTCCTCATCGGCCCCTGGGTTCACGGCGGCATCAGAATCGTCGCAGTCCAGGCTTGAATACGCGCAGGCTTCGGAAGCGGGATCCCCGTACCCATCCCCGTCGTTGTCCTCACACGGAACACAGCCCGGATCGTCCAGGTCAACGTTCCCGTCACAGTCGTTGTCCAGCCCGTCGCTGCATGTCGGATCACCGATCGAGCCCTCGGTCACGCCAGGATTGACATCCGCGTTTGAGTCATCGCAATCCAGATCAGGATACGTGCACAGCGACGATGCAGGATCCCCGTATCCGTCACCGTCGGCGTCGACACACTCCGAAGGCGGACATCCCGTTAAAAACATTCCTGAAACGAGGATGATTCCAATCCAAACGGGTAAGAGTCTGTGTCTAAGCATTTTTTCTCTCCTTTTTCTTTGGTTTTGGCTCGTTGGATTTGTCCTTGCAACTCTTGCCTCCAGGATTATTCGCGGTCTCTCCTCTCGGGTCCATTGGATCTACTAGGAGGTTCCTTGGGAGCTTCGTCTTCATCAATGTACCCGTCTCCGTTTCTATCCATGTGTTCGAAATGATCATCCGGCCCTGGAAACTCATTGAGGGTGAGTCTCCCGTCGCCGTCCTGATCAAATTCCTTCACCGGATTCGGAGGCGGCCCTTGGGGCTTTTCATCCACTGTAATGAAACCGTCATTGTTTTGATCAAGATGAGCGAAATGGTTCTCAGGGCCAGGGAATTCCTCTTGAGAGACCATCCCATCACCGTCTCCGTCGAAGCTTTCGATAAAATCCCCCGGGGGAGGTCCTTGCCTATGGCCGGAGCTGGCAACCGCGGTGGATGTCCAGGATAAGCAAAACACCGAAATCATGATCATGCTCCACTTTTTCAAGATCCTATCTGCTTGCATTCTCGTCTCCTCTCTTCTTCTCTGTCCTGTTGCAGGTTTACTCGGTGCGTGGCTCTTCGGTTTTCCGTTGTTCGGTTGTTCATCTGCTCTTCACATGTCAGTAGAATAACGCTTAATTGTGAGGAAAATGTGGAGGAACCATGGGAATGTTGTGGATTGCTATACGATCATGGCGGAAGGAATCTTGACGATTGTCTTGATATGAATCTCGAATAAGCGTCAGTCATTCAATGCAACTGCAGTTTGCGTTCTTAGAACCCGGATAAAAAAAAAGGCGGACTCGAATTCTCTTCGAGCCCGCCATAGAAGGTCTCATCTTCAGATTTTCATTGTTGTACGTAACGAGACCTTCCTGCCTCGTCTTCCGGTTTACTCCCCCCGTACGCAGCGGACGTAGTTGTAGATCCGGATGGCATCCCCTTGGGGGCCGTGTCCGGTGGGGTAATCATCGGGGTCCCCGAACTTAGGGTCGCTCCGCTGCGCGCCGGCTCCGTGCACGTCCTGCCACTGGTTCATCCAGTAGCCCATGGCCCGGCCGAAGGCAACGTAAGCCCCGTTGGCACCCCCGCCCTGCCAGTCCGCATGAGTCGAGCCGGTCCAGTAGCAGGGATAATCCGTCTGGCCCGCCTCATTCAGAATGCTGGTGACGTTGAATACCGGATCGATGGCCGCCGAACTCGTTGTGCCGGGCGAACGGGAGTAGTCCACGATGCTCTGCAGTTCCTTGGCGTTGGGCAGCCGCCAGTCGTCCTGTCCGCCCAGGGTCAGGTCCTCGCAATAGTCCAGGGCGTCTTCCCAGATGACACCCGAGCCGTTGTCGTCCTGTTGCCACGTCAGGCCCGTGGCCTGATCGGTGATCGTGCCGTTGCCGTTGTCGCTGAAGTTGTTCACTCCATAGTTGGAAGATCCCCGAACGTAGATCACGAAATAGTCCATGCCCATAGAGGTTGGGTAACACTTGATGCGGCCGTCCGCAAAGTTGACGCCGAAGAAGCACTCTTGCCCGCCCATAACGGTATCCAGGTAGACAGCGTCCGTAACCCACTGTGAATCGATAAGGCGCTCGCCTGCACTGGTATCGCCGTACTCAAACGCAAAGGTATCGTCATCGATGAATGGTGTCAGGCCCGACGGGTCGGTCCCCGAGTAACTGCTTGGGTCCTCACCGCTGAACAGGATCAACGAATAGAGTTCTTTGATTGTGGGCACACGCCAGTCGTCATAACCGGCCAGGCTGAAGGAATCCGCGCCTGCTATGGCCACATCGTAGGTCATCTTGTCGCCGGGATCCTGCTGCCACATCAGCCCGGTGTTCAGGTCGGTGACCGTGCCGTTGCCGTTGTCCAGGTAGGAAGGTTGGTTTCCGTCGTACTGTGCGTCCTGGCCGTAAAACGCGGCACCAGAGGAGGGACAGGTGATCTCGCTTGAGGTGTTGTAACACACGCTCTGGTCCGTGTCCGGAAGAAGGCCGGTGCCTCCACAGGCAGGATCGTCCCCATCTGTGAGAGTGTCGCAATCATCATCAATCCCGTTGCCACAGATTTCCGTTGCACCCGGATTCACGTCGGCAGTGGAGTCGTCACAATCCAGTTCCGGATACGTACAGGCTTCCGAGGCAGGATCCCCGTACCCGTCCTCGTCACCGTCCAGGCAGACCTGGCAGCCCGCGTCGTCCCCGTCCGTGAGTCCGTCGCAGTCGTTGTCCAGCCCGTCACCGCAGGTCGGGTCACCGGCGGAACCCTCGGTCGCGCCCGGGTTGACTTCCGCGTTTGAGTCGTCGCAGTCCAGATCAGGATACGTACACTGCGAAGACGCAGGATTTCCGTATCCGTCGCTGTCGTTGTCAATACATTCAGTGGGGGCCCATGTGTCCTGCCCCATCAGAAACATGCCTGACAGCAGGATGATACCGATCCATACAGGGAGGTGTTTGCGTCCGAACATCATCTTTTCTCCTTTCGCCTGATTCTGGCTCCATTATAATACTTTATTATACATCCTTGAACGAAAAACCTAAAGGAATAATCACCCCTCCTTTCTTTCGACTCTTTCCGAGTCCATCGAGAGGGGATCCGCTTAGAAACCCACCGCATTGCACACATCACGACAAAAACGGCGGTCTCCACAAGCGAGATCCTCGGACCCGTCGCAGCATTCCTTGCAGTCCTGTTCTCCGCCGGCCTCCTCACACATGGAATAGTCTCCATCAGGGCCGAGAACGGAAGGAGCGTCCACAACAATGAAATCCGAATTCAGGCTGAAGTCATGCAGGATACATTCATCCCGGCAGATCTTTCGCGTCTCCCCGTCGGCCTCCAGGCAGTCGCAGCAGTCCTTGCATTGCCCCTCGTCCGGCGTGTGATCGATACAGTCCTCATAAGATGTTGGGTCTTCCGGATCTCCACCCGGGTCCTGTGGTACAACAACGGGCCAGTCACCGATGCCGAACAGGTAATCCGAGTTCATGATCAGTGGCATGTCTATGGGCGCGGAGTACAGGAACGCACCTGTGGGGTGGATATATCCGAGTGCATCCACAAGGGCTTGCAGGTCTGCTTCCTGGGTGCTGTCCAAGGTGTCACCGAGATTCGCAAAGTGAGTCGCATACGAATAAACAATCTCAGCGTCCAGTTCGCCGTATCTCTCCGACAGGGCCAACACGGTGGAGTTGTCCACGGAATCCTCGGCCATGAAGCGCCGCAATTGTGTTGATATATCCTCTCTTGTCTCGACGATTTCGTACAAATCATCTCGTTGGATGTCCACGAGACCTGTCACCATCTCTGCCTGGGCCTCCGTCAGAGCATTCAGGAAATCCTCGCCCGCTCTCGCAGTCAACTGCTCGTCAATCGTGTAGTCCGGGTTGCCCATGGCCGGCCAGTCCTTCAGATAAAAAGAGCCAAAATAGGTGCCCTGCCGTTCCGGGCAGAAATAAGTATCGGCTTCCACCGAACCGGCAACCCAGCTGTACATCTCACTGGCATAGGTCATCACGGCCACGTTCACGTCGCGGTCAAGACCATAACCTGTCAAGGGATCTGAAAGGGTCCTGTCCCAATTGCCCACTCCATTCAGAGACTTCAGCGTTTCAAAAGCAGACCTCTGCTCGGTGGTCAAGGACCTCAGGATGCCTCCGAGAAGTTCTGCCCGGTCATAGCTGATTTCCCCGTCGATCCGGTACAGCGCCGCCGAGAATTCCATCACCGAACTCCTGTCCAGGCCGGTGCACCCATCCGGAAGGTCGTTTTCCAGCAGGCGACGGAAAGCGTCGATCAGTGGAAAACGCATATAGGCATATTCGTTGATCAGGTCTACCTGGGTTCGTGCCCGTTCGATCAACTGGTTGATCTGGTCCGAGTTGAGGATATGCAGGACATTGAATGCGATGATCGTCACAAAATCGGTATTGTGCCCCATCTGGGTGGGGTCATTGTCCCTCAGATACTGAAACCCGGAATAATCCGCCACCTTGCCCGGAGGCAGGAAGGACTGGGCGCCGAGATTTCCGGTGAGAAATGCCAGGCCGTCAAAGGCGATGGTATTGCGCTGGGCCCCATCGGAAAGGGTCCTTTCGATTGTGTATTCATCACCTGGCTGACCACCCTGCTGACATCCCGGGTCGTCATCATCCACAAGACCGTCACAGTCGTTGTCCAGCCCGTCGCTGCAGACCGGGTCACCGGCGGAACCCTCGGTTATACCCGGGTGGACATCTGCGTTCGAGTCATCGCAGTCCAGTTCAAAATTTTCGCACAGTGTGGATGCGGGATCTCCGTATCCATCGCCGTCGTTGTCCGTGCACTCCAAATCCGGACAGCCCATAAAAAGGATGGCCGTCAAGAGGATTATGGCCAACTCTGCGGAAATATTCCTGAGTTTCTTCATCTGTTCCTCCCTTGCGGAAGCCTCTGATTTACCTTTCTGTCCCCTGTTGATTCCTGTCCCCAGCGACCCGGTTGTGACCGGTTTCCTTGTGTTCCATGAATTCAAGGATTACCGATGCCTGTTCCCGGGAAATCATGCCGCATTCCACCGCTTTGTTCACCTGTACTTTCAACCTGGCATCCATGGCCGCCTGAAAGGCCTCCTGCTCGATCCCCAGGACAGAAAGGACATCCCTCATGCAACGGACATCCATGTCGGACGGGACCGCGTCGACCTCGTTCCCCGTCAGTTCGATCAGTGCCTCCCTTGCCATGCTGTCATGCATGGCCTTTCCCAGTAGATGGCTTGCGTTCTGTGGCGGGCGGTTCATGTGTTGGCCGGATCCGCCTCTGGGCGGTGGTCCGAAGGCACTGGGTTCCGACGCCTCTCTGTCGGCCGCAGGCGCCACGCCGCTGAAAAGGATCACGACAGCAATCCCCAGGGTTGCAATCGCATTTGTGTTTTTCTCCATGATGTTCTCCTTGATGGTTTGGTGTTGTTTATTCCTGTGATTTCGCCCAACCCGGGGGCGCCGGGTAAGCGCGACACTGGTCTGTCATAGTTGTCTATGAGGATAGCTCCCCTTTATGGAGAAATTGTGGAGGAAAGATGGAATGGTTGTGGAGAGGCTCAAAACGCCTTGCACGATTGCCCGGGGTCTATATAAACTGGGAGCTATGAGAACGAAGCTGGCCTTAAAAATATTTCTCGCTTTTTTCATTGCCGTGGCCGTGATCGCAACCCTGCTGATCGGTATGCAGGCCTCTGTTCTTCGAAACTTTACGGAGTATGTGAACCAAACCGAGCTTGACGGCCTCGGGCGCCTGGAAACGCATCTGATCGAGATCTATGAACACAGCGGCGGTTGGGACCCCCTGCGGAACAACCGGGAAGCATGGCGGGACCTGCTGGAGGCCCAGGGGGTCGATATGCGTCCGCCGCATCCCCCTCCCCCTGGGGACTGGTTTCCGGAACAACCCGGGATGCGCCCTCCCGGAGAAGAACCTGCCCGCAGGGAAAACCGTCCCCCTCCCCCTGGAAACCCTCCCCCCCACCGACAGCCGGATCCGCTTGGCATCGGACCTCGACTGGCCCTATTCGATGCGGACCGTCACCCGATCGCCGGCCCGAGGCACCCGGTGGAAGAGTTCACCCTGCAGCCCCTGGAGGCCCATGACCGGATCATCGGCTGGCTCGGGCTGCACAGGATGAAAAACCTGGCTGACCCGCTTGCTGAGGCGTTTCTGCAACGGCAGGCAACGTTCTTCTATCTGTCGTGTGCCGCGGCCCTGGTCCTCACGGCCCTGGTCACCATGTTCCTCTCGCGGCAGATCCTGGGGCCGGTCAAGGCCCTGACCCGGGGTACCCAGGCACTGATCTCGCGGCGGTTTCGTACGCGTATCCCCGTCCGCTCGAGGGACGAGCTGGGTCAGTTGGCCCGGGACTTCAACATCCTGGCCCGGACCCTGGAACAGTACGAGACCACGCGTAAGCAGTGGATCAGCGACATCTCTCACGAACTGCGTACGCCCCTGGCCGTGCTCCGCGGGGAGATCGAGGCCCTGCAGGACGGGGTCCGGGAAGCCGAACCAGATACGCTTTCTTCCCTCCACGCCGAAGCCGTCCGGATCGGCAAGCTGGTGGAGGACCTGCACCTTCTCTCCCTGGTGGATTCCGAGGCCCTTCTTCACGGAAAAACAGACTTGGATCCCCTGGACATCCTCCGGGACACCGTGAGGTTGTTCCAGGCCCGGGTGGAGGAAAGGGGCCTTTCCCTGGTCCTGGATATCCGGGAAAAGACCGGCACACGCATGGAGGGGAACGCGGACCGGCTCAAACAGGTTTTTTCCAACCTTCTTGAAAACACGCTGCGCTATACAAGCTCGCCCGGAACGGTTCGGATCACCGCTTTCTCTAAAGGGAGGCAGTTCTTGATTCTCTTCGAGGATTCAGCCCCAGGGGTTCCGCCGGAATCGCTCTCCCGCCTCTTCGAGCGTCTCTACCGGGTCGAACCTTCCCGGAGCCGGGAACTGGGCGGAAGCGGCCTGGGGCTGGCTATCTGTAAACAGATCGTGGAAGCTCTCAGCGGAGAGATCGCGGCGGAGAATTCCGCGCTGGGGGGACTCTGCATCCGGCTCACCCTCCCCTTGAAACCGTAACAGGTCTTGTCGGCCGCAGAGCTAACACAGGAGTCAAAGAAACATGCCCTCCCCGCACATCCTGATCGTAGAAGACGAAAAAAAGATTTCGGATCTCCTCAGGGACTACCTCAAAAAGGAGGGCTATCCGGTCACGTGTCTTTCACGCGGTGACCAGGTGCTCCCCCAGATCAGGAGGCAGATGCCCGACCTGATCCTGCTTGATATCATGCTCCCGGGAATGGACGGTACGGAAGTCTGCAGGGAGATCCGAAAACACTGGTCCGTGCCGATCATCATGATCACCGCCCGGGTGGAAGAGGTGGACCGGATCCTGGGCCTGGAGTTGGGGGCGGACGATTACGTGTGCAAACCGTTCAGTCCACGGGAGGTGGTGGCCCGAGTCCGAGCCCTGCTTCGAAGGACCCGTCCCGGGCCGGGAGAACGGCGTGTATTGGCGGGACCGATCTCCCTGGACCCGGAGAGGTTTCAGGTGGAGGTGGACGGCCGGGCCCTGAAGCTCACCCCGAACGAATTTGCTCTGCTGAAGATCCTGATGGACAGGCCCGGCCGTGTGTTCTCCCGGAGCGAACTCGTGACCCGGATCCAGGGCTATGAATACGAGGGGTACGAGCGAACCATCGATTCCCACATCAAGAACCTGCGGAAAAAAAATCGCCGGGACCCTTCCGGACCGGGAGATCATCGTGACGGTGTATGGAGTAGGCTACAAGCTCCAGTGCGGGGCATCCTGACACACGAGGACCGGCGCCGATACCGGCGCCGGCCCTCGTGACGTTTCGAATTGCCCGGTTGCGTAAATCGTTTACCTCTTCCTGCGCAGGATCCTCAGGAAAAGGAAGACGCCTGCGGGGACGAGAAGAAGCGAAAGCTGGTTGAAGGCACCTGAACCCGTGACCGAACCGGTGCCAAAGGAGGAAGCCTCGGCATTGGCCACCGCGGAATAGCCGCCGCAATCCGGGTCCGCCGCATCCGTCAACCCGTCGCAGTCATCGTCCACGCTGTTCTCGCAGTTCTCCGCAGCCCCCGGATGGACTCCGGGAGCGGCGTCATCGCAGTCGTCTCCACCGCAGGCCGGACTTCCGTAGCCGTCCTCGTCCACGTCCTCGCACAGAAAATACTTGACGGCTTGATAATCATAGTGTTGTCCATTTGGTGTAGCGGATCCAGCCACAATCATGCTCCCATCTGCAGCCAGCGCCAACGACGCGTCCTTGCTTCCGCCGGTTTCGAGCACCCAGAGCTCGGCGCCGTCCGAATCGTAGCTGACCGTGGCGTACTCGCCGGTGACATAGACGGTTCCGGCGGCATCCAGCTGGATGTCCAGGGCCTGGTCCGGTCCGCCTCCCGTGCCGTTGTAGCGGGCCACCCAGAGTTCGTTCCCGGCCGCGTCGTATTTCACCGTTGCATAGTCCTCTTCGGTTCCGTTCCCGAGGCTGGTCCCGGTTACGACGACGTTCCCGGCCGCGTCCACGGTCAGGGCCACTGCCTGGTCCGTATCCCCCGCCGTGCCGTTGTAGCGGGCCACCCAGAGTTCGTTCCCGGCCGCGTCGTATTTCACCGTTGCATAGTCCTCTTCGGTTCCGTTCCCGAGGCTGTGCCCGGTCACGTAGACGTTCCCGGCCGCGTCCAGGGCCAGGGCCGCAGCCCTGTCCAGGCCACCCGCCGGACCGTCGTATCGTGCGGCCCAGAGTTCGTTCCCGTCCGAATCGTACTTCAGCGTGGCAAAATCGTCGCTCGCATCGCTGCAATATCCGGTCACATGTACATTGCCTAAAGCATCCAGGGCCAGGACCGCCGGCTCGTCGTTCCCCCCACCCGGGCCATCGTACCGCGCGGTCCAGAGTTCGTTTCCGTCGGTGTCATACTTGACCGTAGTGTAGTCGTAGTATCCCGGGAAAAGGTCGTCCTGGCTGTATCCGGTCACGAGGACACTCCCGCCAGGATCCAGGGCCACGGAAACGGCCCGGTCGTAGCCGTGGTTCGGACCGTCGTATCGTGCGGCCCAGAGTTCGTTTCCGTCCGGGTCATACTTCAGCGTGGCGTAGTCAGCGTAGTCGTACTCGCCCGTGCTGTACCCGGTCACGTAGACGTTTCCTCCCGCGTCCACGGCCAGAGACTGAGCCGCGTCATAATCGTCCCCGGGACCGTTGTAGCGCTGTACCCACAGCTCGTTTCCGTCCGGGTCAACCTTGACCGTGGCGTAGTCATCCCGGCCCACCGCCGCACTGGACCCCGTAACCAGGACGTTCCCGGAGGCGTCCACCCCCATGGCATTGACGTAGTCGTGGCAGGCGTTCCACGTACAAAGGGTCGATGCGCCGCTGTATCGCTGGACCCACAGTTCGTTTCCGTCCGGGTCATACTGGACCGTTGCGGCATCATACATGGTCCCGGTGCCCCCGAAACTGGTGCCCGTCACGAACACATTGCCGGATGCGTCCACGGCGATGGAAGAAGGCGTGTCCCCCTGGAGGTCATTGGACTGTCCGCTGTCGTACCGAGCCGACCACAGTTCGTTTCCGTCCGGGTCATACTTGACCGTTGCGTAGTCCATGTCGGTGACCACCGCGTCATCCCCGGTCACATACACGTTTCCTGCCGCATCCAAGGTTAACGATACCGTCTGGGTGGAATTGCCGGCTTCCCCGACATAGACGGACACCCAGAGCTCGTTTCCGTCCGTGTCGTATTTCACCGTGGCGTAGGCCGCGCCGATGGCCTTTCCGGTCACCAGAATATTTCCCCCTGCGTCGACCTCCAGCGCCGTGCCCGTTGTGCCTTCCGCAAGCCGCGCCACCCAGAGCTCGTTTCCGTCCGGGTCGTATTTCACGGTGGTGAAGTCCAGGCCCGACACCCCCTGGCTCTCCCCGGTGACATAGACATTCCCCGCGGCGTCCACCCCCAGGTCAAAGGCCTTGTCATCATCCGTGATCGTACCGTCATAGCGGGCCGCCCAGAGTTCGTTTCCGGCAGGGTCGTACTTCACGGTGACATAGTCCCAGCCGTTGGCGCCGTCCCCCTTGCTATAGCCGCCTACCAGCACATTACCCGCTGCGTCCACGTCCACGGTCCGGGCATAGTCGTAATTGCTCGGCAGGGCGGAGTCGTATCGCGCCTCCCAGAGCTGGTTGCCCGCAGCGTCGTACTTGAGAGTGGCGTAATCGTAGTCGCCGTTCACATTGACACTGTGGCCGGTGACATATACGTTGCCGGCGGAATCCAGGGCCAGGGCAAACGCCGCGTCCTGGGGAGGAAATGCACCGCCGTGATCGTACTGTGCTTCCCAGAGTAGATTTCCGTCCGTGTCGTACTTGATCGTCAGGTAGTCCTCCCGCATCCCGCTGGCGCCCGTGACATGCACATTACCCGCCGTATCCACGGCCAGGTCCTGGATCCTGTCGTCTTCCCCCGTGAGGCCGTCATGGCGAACCGACCACAGTTCATTCCCGCTGGTGTCGTATTTTACAATCAGGTAGTCATAGAATTGCGAACTGGAGTCGGCAGGGTTCGGTGTGTATCCTCCCACATACACGTTGCCTGCGGAATCGGTGGCCACCGAGTTTGACGTATCGTTCGCGCTCCCCGGGCCGTTGTAGGAAGCCGACCAGGTCTCGATGGGAACGTGGGAAACGGTGTAACCGGAAACGGGAGAAAAAAAGACGAACGCCCCGGTCAAAACGGCGGCCAGTGCGACCATCAGGAAAAAACGAGTCGGATGTCTTTGGGTCTCAGGTTGCATGCCTTGCCCTCCTGTTCTCTTTAGGGAAACTTAGCCGTCCTTCCTCTGCATGTATGTATAATAACGAAGCGAACCACAGTTACTATGCGCCTGTAGTGGATAAAAATATTCCTTGGGAAAAGGCAGTCCGACATGCCTGTTCAAATCTTCTGGAAATTCAGTGGGTTATGGGAAGCCCGCCGAAAGGTCCCAATTTCAAACCGTCGAACTCCACCAGAACGGCGGCGCGGATGCTCTTGTGGGACAAGGGTGAGAGTAAAAATCCGTTCGATCCGTCATGTTCGATCCGTCATTGACTTGCCGCAAGAGAAAAACTACAATGAGGCCGCCACAAAAAACATATTTTTATCAGACAACCTTTGGCCCCGGTTCCTTCAAGGGGCCGTTCTCCTGTTTCCGCCAGCCAAGAACGTTTTCTGGAAGAATAGCGTTCACGATGAGGAGCCCTTCCCATGGACTCGAACATGGTTGATGAAGTGACCATCAACAAACATTTCAACGCTGCGCAGCTCAGGACCGACACCTGGAACCGCCTGGTCCGGGTGGGCAAGAAGCTGGCGGCCTCGCAGGACGAGGAGCGGAAAGCGGGCCGGGTCCGGGAGGTGGGGGCACTGCTGAACATCCTGTCCCCCATCGAGAAGTTCTGGGACTTTCCCGGGAAGATGCTCTTCCGGCGTCTGCTCAACCAGTTCGAGAACGGGGACTATCCGCAGTTCGCCTTTGAGGCGGCCTACATCGGCCGGCTTCTGGCCAGCGACGGGTACCGCAGAAGGCGGCAGGAGAACATCGTCCGGGAACTGCAGGGGAAATCCCAGCCGGGGGAGGCGGACGTGGGCTGGAGTGAGCAGGAGCAGCACTACTTTGCCCTGCTGGTGGTGGACGACCTGACCGAGAGCGAGGAGATGCTGCTCCGTGAAACCATAAACGGACTGCGCCAGCCCGGAGACAAGTTCGTGTACGAACCCGTGGTGGTCCCCAGCTTCGAGGACGCGCTCATTGCGGTGCTGTTCAACCCCAACATCCAGGCCTGCCTTCTCCGGTACGGGTTCAAGATCCAGTCCTCCACACCACTCCAGGCCCTGCGGCACTACATGCGCGGCAAGGACGAAAACTGGTCAGGAGAAGGGATCGACCGGGAGACGGCCCTGTGTCAGGCGATTTACGAACTGCGGCCGGAGCTGGACCAGTACCTGATCACCGAGATCGCCCCGGAAAAGGTCTCCCTGGAAGCATCCCGGATCTTTCGGAGGATCTTTTACAAAGAGCGCAACTACATGGACGTGCACCTGTCCATCCTTCGGGGGATCTGGAACCGCTTCAATACACCGTTCTTCACGGCCCTGAAGGAGTACAGCCGGCAGCCCACCGGCGTATTCCACGCCCTGCCCATCTCCCGGGGAAACTCCATCTACAAATCCCACTGGATCCAGGACATGGGCCAGTTCTACGGGAGCAACATCTTCCTTGCCGAGACCTCGGCCACCCAGGGCGGCCTGGATTCCCTGCTCCAGCCCATAGGCCCCCTGCGGGAAGCCCAGGAATCGGCGTCCCGGGCGTTCGGCTCGCAGCACACCTTCTTCGTCACCAACGGTACCTCCACGGCCAACAAGATCGTGGTGCAGGCGCTGGTGCGGCCCGGGGACACGGTGCTCGTGGACCGGGACTGCCACAAGTCGCACCACTACGGGCTGGTGCTGTGCGGGGCCAACGCCATGTACCTGGATGCCTATGAGATCAAGCGATATTCCATGTACGGGGCCGTTCCCCTGGCCGAGATCAAGGCCAAGCTGCTCTCCCTGAAGAAGGCGGGCCGCCTGCACGAAGCCAAGATGGTTCTGCTCACCAACTGCACCTTCGACGGTCTGGTCTACAACGTGCGGCGCTACATGGAGGAGATCCTGGCGATCAAGCCGGACATGGTCTTTCTGTGGGACGAGGCCTGGTTTGCCTTTGCCCGCTGCACCCCCACGTACCGGCAGCGGACCGCCATGTACTGTGCACGGACCCTCCAGGCCCGCTATGCGGACCCCGCGTACCGGGAGGAGTACAGCGCCTGGAAAGAGACGTTCGACCGGCTGGACCCCGCCGAGGAATCCACCTGGCTGGACCGCCCGCTGCTCCCGGACCCGGACCGGGTGAAGATCCGCGTCTATGCCACCCACTCCACGCATAAGAGCCTGTCGTGCCTGCGGCAGGGATCCATGATCCATGTCTACGACGAGGAGTTCAACCGCCGGGCCGAGGCCCCGTTCATGGAGGCCTACATGACCCACACCTCCACCTCGCCCAACTACCAGATCCTGGCGTCCCTGGACGTGGCCCGGCGGCAGGTGGAGCTGGAGGGGTTCGAACTGGTGCAGCAAAGCATCGAACACGCCATGACCCTGCGGCAGGAGATCCGCAAGCATCCTCTTTTGAACAAGTATTTTCAGGCGCCCGGGCCCTCTGAGCTGATCCCGGAAACGCACCGGCAGTCCGGCGTTGTGAGCGGCTACGATCCGGATAAGGGCTGGGACGCCGTGGACCGGGCCTGGCACGAAGACGACTTCGTTCTGGACCCCACGCGGGTGACCCTGGACATCTCCGCCACGGGGATCGAGGGGCACGTGTTCCGGGAAAAATACCTCATGGAGCAGCACGGGATACAGGTCAACAAGACCACGTTCAACACGGTGCTCTTTCTCAC
Organism: uncultured Thermodesulfobacteriota bacterium; assembly: GCA_964439795.1. GTDB lineage: Bacteria > Desulfobacterota > DSWW01 > DSWW01 > DSWW01 > CAYTRL01. Next base: position 680 of record CAYTRL010000033.1, on the reverse strand, counting down.
GAACATCGGGACGAACCGGAGCGCGGTCACCTTTCTCATCAAGGCGCTGATCAACATCAGCGAGCGGCTGGAGCAGGAGAAGTCGGCCTTCAACCCTGCGGAGAAGACGCTGCACGACCGGAGCGTGGCCCGGTTGACCAGCAGGTTGCCGGCCCTTCCCCATTTCAGCAGGTTTCACCGCGCCTTCCGGCCCCACCAGGAGACCGCGGAGGGGTGTATCCGTAAGGCGTATTTTCTGGCCTATGACCAGTCAAAGTACGAGTACATCATGGCCGACCGGGAGGCGGACGAGGCCATGCAGGGCGGCCGGGGTCTGGTGTCCGCCGCCTTTGTGATCCCCTATCCTCCGGGGTTTCCCATCCTGGTCCCGGGGCAGGTTGTCAGCCCGGAGATCCTGGAGTTCCTCCGCGTCCTGGGCGACACCGAGATCCACGGGTACCGGCCCGAGCTGGGGCTGCAGATCTTCACCGAATCCGCGCTGGGGGAGCTCACCGGGGAAGGGTGAGGATCACTATTACTCTACACGATGTTGATCACCCGGAGGGAAACATGAAAAACCCGCTTCGCATTGTGGCCAGATTGAAGAGCCAGGAGCCCCCGCAACCGGGAAACGGGCTTCGCCTGGCGATCTACCAGGGAGAGGGCCCGGTGGGAACACCGGAAGCCGTGGACGTGAACCT
>CAYTRL010000032.1:16858-24928 GCA_964439795.1 uncultured Thermodesulfobacteriota bacterium | reverse complement strand
CATCATGCCCCGCGCTCAGTTCCTCCAGGATCTCTTCCGAAATGAATCTGGAAAGGGATCGCGATGCTTTACGCACGTGACGCATCATCCGGAGAAACAGAACCGTCTGCGCCGGCTGGGTGAGCACACAGCGGATCACTTTACGGACCTGTTTTTTCCGGATGTACTCTAGCAGAACCAACGATTCAGGAAGGGAAAAGTCCGCCTCATCCGATATGACCCTGATCACCAGGATGGGCAGGGACGCCTGCCTGGCCAGTTCGGCCAGCACGGCACTCTCCATCTCCACGCTGCCCGCCTGATACGTGGCGCCCAGACGGCCCTTTTCCCGGGCGGAACAGATGACGCGGTTTGACGTGAGCATCCTTCCGGTGTGAAACGGCCATCGGCTTTTCCCGGCGCGACGGCAGACCCGTTCCACCAGGGAAGGATCCGGCAGGTGTTTTGCCTCCGGAAGCGGTGGAAGGGTAAGGATTTCATCGGGAATAACGAGGTCCCCGACCTTCCAGCCCGCCTGCAGCCCACCGGCAAACCCGATGGACAGGATACCCCGGAACCGGCCTCCGGCCAGGAGATGTTTCACGGCGGTCCGCGCCTTACGGGGCCCCACTCCGGTTCTCACCAGGATCAAGGGGTTTCCGTTCCACTCCCCCTGCCACACGCGCCCCCGGCGAGATTTCCGGGGAACGACCCGCTGCATCCGTCCGCGAAGCTGCTTGAGTTCTCCGTCCACGGCGCCTACGATCATCCACGGCAGCGGCTGCCCATCCCCACGGGAAACCTCCGGCAGCACACTCCCTGCGGCACTCCGTTCCTGCCTCGTCAAGGCGAAGCCCCCTCCCCTCGCACATCGAACGGCTTTTAGCCGACACTTCGCAGAACGGTGTGCTGATCAAAAGCGCCTGCCCTTCCCCCGTGTCCCGGCTCAACCGGCGCCCAGTTTTTCTTTGGCAATCTTGTCCAGTATGCCGTTCAAGAACCTCCGGGTTTCCGGGTTCCCATATGTCTTGGCCAGTTCCAGGGCCTCGTTGATACTCACCTTTTCAGGAATGTCTTCACAGTACAGGATTTCGTAGGCTGCAATACGCAACAGGTTCCGGTCGATCAGGTTCATTCGGGACAGGCTCCAGTGGCGGGCAACCGACTGGATGGTTTGATCGATGATTTCCTTCTGCCGAAACACGCCCTGGACGATATTTCGGGTGAAGGCCTCTCCGGATGTCCTGGACTCCCGCGGCAGCAGCGCATCGTCGAGATCGGCCTGCCAGCGATCGGTCACGTCCATGGCGTACAGAACCTGAAGGGCCGTCTCCCGTGCCGTTCTGCGAGGGTTCATGCCCCGGTTAACCCTTCAGCTTCCGGTTGAGGTTGGCCATCTCGATGGCCGACTCGGCGGCCTGCCATCCCTTGTTCCCGCTCTTGGTGCCGGCCCGTTCCACCGCCTGCTCGATGGTGTCCGTGGTGATGACGCCGAAGCTGACGGGCACACCGGTGTCGAGCATGACGGAGGCCAGCCCTTTGGTCACCTCGGCCGCCAGGACATCGAAATGAACCGTGCTGCCCCGGATCAGGGCCCCGATACACACCACCGCATCCACCTTCTTGGATTCAGCCAAGATCTTGGCAGCAAGGGGGATTTCGAAGGATCCGGGGACTCGCGCGATCTCCATATCCTTCTCATCCGCACCATGCCTCCGGAGAGCGTCCAGTGCGCCTTCCAGCAATCGATCTGTTATGAAATGATTGAACCGGCCGACCACCAACCCGAACCGAAGTCCCTTGGCATCTAAAAACCCTTCGTAGACATTCGACATGTTTTTCTCCCCGGTTTGAGAATGAAAAAAACCTGATTTCCTCTTTCATCGAACCCCGCCTTGGCGGAGGCAGGCTCCGCGGACAGGTGTTTCGCGTTTGACGAATCAGGACGAGGGAAACCCGTGCTTGGCCAGTAACTCCCTGCTCAACCCCTTTTTCCCCGAACCGGCTTGGTCCCTGTTCGCGACAAACTTTTCCACGTATTTCCCGATAATGTCTGCCTCCAGGTTGACCGGATCACCGACTCCCAGGTGCTGCAGCGTGGTGTGGTTCATCGTGTGGGGGATCAGGTGCACCCAGAACGCATCTTCTTCACAAACGCCCAGGGTCAGGGAAACGCCATCGATGCAGATGGAGCCCTTCTCCACGAGATACCTTGCCACCCGGGGATCAGCATGAAATTTCAGTGCTGTGTTGGTCCCGTCCCTCTTGATCTGCAGCAACCGTCCCATGCTGTCCACGTGACCGGTGACCAGGTGTCCACCCAGGGGATCGGACAGGCGCAGCGCCCTCTCCACGTTCACCCTCCTCCCCGGCGAAAAGGTTCCCAGGGTGGTCCGCTGGAGCGTCTCCATGGAGACCTCCACCTTCACGCTATGCCCGGAAAGGTACACGGCCGTCAGGCAGGCTCCCTGGATACAGAAGCTGTCCCCTACCCGGGAGTCGGAAATATCCACCGGCAGGGCAAGGGACATCTCCATCAACCCCTCTTTTCTTTTAAGGGAACCGATCTCCCCGATACATTCCACCATTCCCGTGAACATGTTCAGGCCCTCCGAGACCTGCCGGAACGTACCGGCCGCCCTTCCACCATGATATCACGGTCCGAGCGCCGCACGCGGAGAATCTCCACGGAAGCAGCCAGATCCGGCCGGTCGAACCCCCGGCCCCCAAATAACCCCGGGGCCTTTTCCCCCCCCAGGAGCAGGGGGGCGATGTACAACTGGAGCTTGTCCACCGCCTCTTCCTCAATGGCCGTAGTAAAAAGGCGCGACCCTCCCTCGATCAGCAGGTGCTGTACCTGCCGTTTTCCCAGCCGGGTCAGCAGGGGTTTCAGGGGCACCCGCCCCCCCCCGTCTGCGGGAAACACCTCCACGAGGATCCCCCGTTCCTGCAGCGCCTTGATCTTCTTCCGGGACGCCCGGGATGTGGTGGCGATAAGGGTGGGGGCCTCGGGCCCGAGAACGCTGGCACCGGCCGGTGTTCGCAGGCGGGAATCCAGGACCACGCGCAGGGGTTGAACGACCCCGGGACCCCCCCGGGCGGTCAACCGGGGATTGTCGCGCAGCACGGTTCCCACCCCCACGGATATGGCGTCCACGGCACTCCGAAGTCGATGAACTTTCTTCCGGGAAGCTTCGCAGGAAATCCACTGGGACACACCCGATCCACAGGCAATTTTCCCGTCCAGGCTCACGGCTGCCTTCAGGGTGACGAACGGCTTCCCGGTTTTCATGTAGCGAAAGAAGACCTCGTTCAGATCCCGGCATGTCTGCTCGAGCACGCCGCAGGTGACCTGAACCCCGCGCTTCCTCAGGATCCGGACGCTTCTTCCATTGATAAGCGGGTTGGGGTCCACGGTCCCGATGACGACCCTGGCAATCTTCTTTTCCAGAATCAGATCCACACAAGGCGGGGTGTTGCCGTAATGCGAGCAGGGTTCCAGGTTCACATACAGGGTGGCCCCTGCCGGATCCCGGGTCGCGTTCCGCACAGCCACCACTTCCGCGTGAGGGCCCTTGTACTTCTTGTGGTAGCCGACCCCGATCACCTCGCCGTCCCGCACCAGAACCGCCCCCACCATGGGGTTGGGCCGGGTCTTCCCCAACCCGCGGCGAGCCAGCCGGCAAGCCATCGCCATGAAATGCTCCTCCGGAGCAACGGGAACCTGTTTATCCATCTTCCGGAGAACCTGTCTTGAGCAGATTGCTGACTTCTTCCATGAAATCGGTGATGTCCTTGAACTGCCGATACACGGAGGCAAAGCGCACGTATGCGACTTCGTCGATCTGGTGGAGTTCCTCCATTATCTTCTCACCGATCTTGGCGCTTTCGATCTCCTTTTCCCCTTTGTCCTGGAAGCTCTGCTCCACACGCTCCACGGCATGGTCGATGATGTTGATGCTGATCGGTCTCTTTTCGCACGCCTTCTTCATGCCGCTGAATATCTTGGCGCGGTCGAAGGGTTCACGACGTCCGTCCTTCTTGACCACCAGGGGAAGCACCTCTTCGATCCGCTCGTACGTTGTGAAGCGCTTGGAACAGGTGATGCATTCCCTGCGCCGTCGGATCACGTTGTGATCTTTACTCAGGCGGGAATCGATGACCTTGTTTTCCAGTTGGGTGCAAAAGGGACACTTCACGAGGGGGGATCCTCCATATGGATGTGGTGCAATTTCATCCCTGCCTCTTCCAGCATCTGCCTGGAAAGCGCGTCCGGATATCCGCTTTCGTAGTATATGATCCGGATCCCGGCGTTGATCAGCATCTTGCTGCAGATCACGCAGGGAAAGTTCGTGCAGAAGAGGACAGCCCCGCGGATGCTGACGCCGTGGGAGGCTGCCTGAATGATGGCATTCTGTTCCGCATGCAACCCCCGGCAGAGTTCGTGCCGCTGGCCCGAAGGGATATTGTCCTTTTCCCGCAAGCACCCCACATCCGCGCAATGGGGCAGGCCGGATGGGGCGCCGTTGTACCCCGTGGCAAGGATATTCTTTTCTTTCACCAGAACAGCGCCAACCTGCCTCCGGCTGCAGGTGGACCGGGTGGATGCAAGCTGCGCGATCTTCAGAAAATAGACTTCCCAGCCCGGACGTTTTCGCCGGAGATCTTCTTCCAACGGAGGTCTCTCTCTCAAGTTTCGGAAGCGTTTTCAGAGAACGGTGCTCACGACCGTTCGATCTGTTCCCGTTCGATCTGCGTAATTTTGTCCAGTCTTCTCTGGTGCCTTCCTCCCTCGAATTCGGCGCCAAGCCACGCATCGAGAATCTCGTTTACATCGGGCTCCTTCAGCTTCCAGCCCGGCAGGACCAGCACGTTCGCATTGTTGTGTTTTCTGGACATTTCAGCGGTCCGGGCCTCCGGAACCAGGGCGGCTCGGATGCCCGGATACCGGTTGGCCACGATGCTCATGCCCACTCCGGAACCGCACACCAGGACAGCGGACGCTGCCTTTCCGGCCAGGATCGACTCCACGGCCTGACGACCGTAGTCAGGGTAATCCACCGACTCGGTTGAATCGGTACCGAAATCGATCACCTGACACCCGCGTTGCATCAGGTACCGTTTGACCTCTTCCTTTACCTGAAACCCTGCATGATCTGACGCAACAGCAATCTTCTGGTTCATTTCCGGTACCCTCCACGCTTCACCCCGCAACGGCACATCGCGACCCTGGTTACCCCTCCTGTTCGATCTTTGCCAGGATGTAATCGATGGCCTCCTGGACCGTCTGGATCTTTTCCGCTTCCTCATCGGAAATTTCGGTGTCGAACTCTTCTTCCAGGGTCATGACCATTTCCACAATATCCAGAGAGTCGGCTCCCAGATCGTTCAGGAAAGACGCCTCTGCCTTGACTTCGTTCTCGTTGAGCCCTAACTGGTCCGCAATAACCTTCTTGACTTTACTGGTGACCTCTTCCACCGACATACTCATGTTTTCCACTCCTTTCCGTCAGGGTCTGGGGTAAAACGGACCTGTCACCCGTTTTAAGCCGCAACAACACCATGAGGGGCAACCCGTTTGCCCACGGACGCTTCGCTGCGTTCTTCGTCCCTTGAGACGAGCTCCACCGAAAAACACGGGTTGATGGGTTGATCAAAGGGTTCCCTGCATCCCGCGGCAGGAACACTCATTCCATCTCTATGACAACTGCTTTCTTGTAATATCCGCAGTGTGGACAGATTCGATGGGGAAGCCTTGGTTCATTGCACTGTGGGCAAGAAACGACGTTGGGCGGGGTCAGGCTGTCATGCGACCTTCGCTTGTTTCTTCGTGATTTCGAATGTTTTTTAGTTGGAACCGGCATGGAATCATCCTCTTGTTCTTTGACAATTGAGCGGTTAGGAAATCTTCTTTTTCAACACTTCGAACGGGTTTCCCTCCAGGGTCGTGGAACAGCCGCAATCCGTTTCATTCCGGTTGGTTCCGCAACGGGAACAGATCCCCCGGCAGTCGTCCCGGCACAACGGTTTCATGGGGAGTGTCAACAATAGATGTTCCTCGATCAAGCGATCCAATTGTATGACATCCCCCTCGTAATATCCATATTCCAGGTCCTCCCGAACCAGTTCCATCTCGCGGTTCTTTCGTAGGTCCTTGTCCAGGGGTCTCAATGTGTACCGGAAGGAAACGTCCACCGGAAACGGATACCCTTCCAGGCAACGGCTGCAGGAAAGGCGCGCCGAGGAATCGAACTGCCCCCTCAAAAAAACGTCCTGCCCCCTTTTTTCCAGAAAGAGCTGCCCTCGGGGGAACGACTCCAGATGGATCCCTTCGAGGCCTTCCCAGGATGATTCGTTCCCCCGAAATTGCAGGGTAAGTCCTTCGTCGGGAATCTCGGAAACAAAGACACGCACGGCCTCACCTTGAAAAAAGGATTAGAAATATTATATTTTTCTACATATTTATGTCAAGCAGCCGCCGTTTACGTAAGTACCTGCATGGGGGTGAACACCATGAACCGAAAGGCACAGTTCGCTCATACCTGGTATCCGGGGGACCCGGAACAGCTTCGATCCGCCATCACATCCTATACCCCCGTTTCCGAACCACCGGAATCGGTTCTGGGCCTGGTCGCGCCTCATGCGGGACTGGTTTATTCCGGACACGTCGCCGGAGCCGTGTACGGCCGGGTACAAATCCCGGATACGGTGGTGGTTCTGTCCGTGAACCACCGCGGATTGGGCGCGCGGGCCGCCGTTTCCAGTACCGGGACATGGGAAACGCCGCTGGGCCGGGTAGAGGTCCAGGAAGAGGCGTCCGAATCGCTGAAAAAACACGTCCCCCTTCTTGAGGAAGACTCCCGCGCCCACGCCAGGGAGCACTCGATCGAGCTTCACCTGCCGTTTCTCCAGTTCCGGAATCCGGGTTTCCGACTTGTTCCGATCTGTCTCCAGCAACTCGATCTTCTCGAATGCGAAGAATTGGGAGGCGGACTGGCCAGGACGGTACGAGATTTCAAATCCGAGATCCTGCTGGTGGCCAGCTCCGACATGAGCCATTTTGAAACCGAGGCAACAGCCCGAAAGAAGGACGAAACCGCGATTCAGGGCATGCTGGAACTGGACCCAGAGGGTCTGTACAATTCGGTGAATAAAAACAGGATTTCCATGTGTGGCGTAGTTCCCGCCACGGTCCTGCTCTTTGCCTGCATGCATTTGGGTGCAAAGAGCGCGGAACTAGTGAAATACGCCACATCCGGTGAGATCAGCGGCGATTTCGCCAGTGTAGTTGGATACGCCGGCATCGTGGTTCGTTGATGTTTCAGCGCTACCCTCTTGAAATTATCAGTGTTTTCCGTATAATGACTTCCAGAGTTGCACAGGAAGGACAGGCGGGTTCAGGGGAACGTGAACGTCACTGGGGGATCGTCCAACGGCAGGACTCCAGACTCTGGATCTGGCTATCTAGGTTCGAATCCTAGTCCCCCAGCCAAAACGAACACGAATCCTGCCGATTCTCACCATTGCCAAAAAAGGGTCCCATCGTCCAGTGGCCTAGGATACCGGCCTCTCACGCCGGAGACACGGGTTCGAAACCCGTTGGGACTGCCAAACAGAAACAGGGGGTTACGGCGATGCCGTGACCCCCTTTCTGTTTGATTGAAATGCAGGGTGAACACCTAAGAAAGTTCTTGAATTTTTTCCTCTATATCCCTGTATTCAGGGTTTATTTCTTTTATTTCAGTGAACAGATCAAGGGCTTCCTGCTTTCGACCCGCCTCGCCCAGGGTCAAGGCCTTTTCGTAACGGATGGCACAGGCCTGCTCCTGGTCCAAGCCGGGCGAGGTAAGGGCCTTGCTGTACATATCCATGGCATCTTCCAGCCTGCCAAGTTCCCGGAAGCAGTTTCCCATCATGAAATAAGAATCGTTCTGCAGTGCCGGGTTCTGACCGGCCAACCGGAACTCCTCAACAGCATCCTCGAACAGCTCCATTTCGCGGTAAGCGATCCCGAGGTTGTAGTGGGTATCCGAGTCATCCTGCGCAACCTGTCCCTGTATACTCTCCTTGAAGGTTTCGAAAAGATCGCTG
>CAYTRL010000032.1:0-16846 GCA_964439795.1 uncultured Thermodesulfobacteriota bacterium | reverse complement strand
CGAATCGCCCGAGATGTCCTCCCCCTCTGCCTGCGACTCCTGAGACTTTTTCTTGAGCAGATCGTAGACATTGGCCTCCATCTGCACCTTCACCTGCATGGAGGATTTATTGCTGGGCTCCCCCGGTTTTTCACGAATCGTGTCCTGCTCCACCATGCGCTCAGCGGCGAGGCGGTAATTCTTTAAAAACTCACTCTTTTGTTCCAGGGTTCCTTTTGTTCGATAGATCGATTCCAGCCGGTCCAGGGACTCCACCAGGGCATCGTGATCCCCGGGATCGGAAAGAAAGGTTAGCAGAAGCTCCTGGGCTTCGATTCCCTCCGGGAAAAAGGTGGTGATCCACTGGACCACGGTCTTGGCGTCTTCCCGGCTCGCCCCTTCCTGGCTCATCCCTTTTCCGATCGTGAAAAGCCGCTCGTAAGGATCGGTATAAGAAGCGCCAACACCCGGAAAGACGGCTTCGTACAGCTGAATCTTCCGCTTGGTCTCCCGGACAGGAAGGCGGGAGATATCCTCGTAAATGTTCATGAGGATTTCATTCTTGAGGTCGTTTCGCAGAGTGTTTGCCAGATTTTCATAATAGGGGAGCGCGTCGGTGTAGAGTCCATATTGAAAGGAGATGGACGCTGCCTTGCGAAGAGCAGATACCGAACCGGGCTCCAGTTTCAGCACCTGCTTGAACAGGGCAATGGATTTCAGGTGGAAACCTGCGCGGGAAAAGATCTCGGCAGAGGCCATATACTGCTCCATGGCTTCTTTTTTTCTGCCTTCTTTGGCATAGATGTCGCCCAGCTTCAACCGGCTTCGCGTGTCATCGGGGTGTTTCTCGATGAGTTCGAGGTATTCGCTTCTGATCTTTTCCCGTTTCTTTTTCTGGAAGATTTCCTGAATTTTCTTGATCATTTACGGAACCTTTTCTCCGCTCATGGATTCACATTACGCCAGGGAAACGTACACAGGATTTGATCGAACATCAACCCATCTTATCATTTCCTTTCCGGAGGCTCGCCACCAATCCATCCAATCCAACGAGGTAACTGTCCGGACCGAACCCGGCTACAACCCCCACAGCAATATCTGAAAAATAGGATGTTTTTCGAAAAGACTCACGCGAGGACACATTGGAGAGATGAACCTCCACGAAGGGAACGGCCGTAGCCAGTAAAGCATCCCGCAAGGCGACACTCGTGTGCGTGTAAGCGGCGGGATTGAACAGGATGCCGTCTGCTTCGCCCGCTGCGGCATGGATCTTCTCCATCAGTTCCAACTCGGAGTTGGACTGAAAGGTCTCCGTCAGGCGCACACCCAGTTCGTCGGCCTTGTTCCGGATACGCCGGTTGATCTCGTCCAGCGTACAGGCTCCGTATATGCCGGGTTCCCTTTTCCCGAGCAGGGCGAGATTGGGACCGTGCAGAACCAAGATCTTCATGCGGCAACCTTCTTCCTTCCCGATCCGGTTTCCCGGATCCGGTTTTTGTTGTGACGAGGCCGTCCGGGTTCACCCGCCCCCTTCCGTCCCGTTCTTCCCCCGCATCCGACCGTTTCGAACGATCAGTTTTTCTTTGAGCTCCGCCAGTCTTTCATGGAACAGCGGGTTGGACGGCTCCCCCAGGGATAACTTCTGGTAGATGTCGTAGGCCTGCTGGAAATACCCCTGGGATGCATAGATTTCCGCCAGGGTTCGTGTGACGATCTCAGCTGTTCTCCCGGAGTTCTCCACACGCCCTCCCCCGTTCTCTCTCTTTTCCCGAATCCAGGCCAACCCATCCCTGGCCTGCATATCCTGGGCGTCCAGAGCCAGGATGCGGTGCGCCGTTTTTTCAAGAAGGTCCAGATGACAACCCTTTTTATATATCTCGGCCAGCAACTTCTGGGCCACGATGTTGTCCGGGGCGGAAAGCACGACCTTCTCCAACTCGTGCCGCGCCAGGTCCAGCTTCCCGTCATCAGCGTACGCCCTGGCCAGAGCCACCCGCCCGCTGACGAAACGCGGATGCAGACGCAACCCCTTTCGGCAGGTGGCAATCGCTTTGTCCAGCTCTCCCGTCTTCCGGTATATCTCCGCCAGAGCTGCGAAAACAAGGGATGATGGATCCCGGGCCAGGATTTGGCGGTACCGGTCCAACGCTTCCTGATGATCTTCTCTGCTGCCGGGGAGAGGCGCTTTTCCCTCCTCTCCCCCCCTCTTATCGACCATCCCGCGGTGCTCCTTGACCCGTTCCGGCTTTTTTTTATCCCCCGGAACTTTCGCGGATAAACGATTTCAGATTCTACCCTTACGTGCCGATACTTATGGTACCTGCTTTACCATAACAGAATAAAAAATTCCATGTGCAAGATCTCCACCGGAAAGGACCGGACTGCCCTGGATCTGGCATACAACTTGCTGATGTATGGAGACAGGGCAGACAGGACAGCGCCTGCTGGGTTTCCGCACACATCGGGAGCGTTGCGGGCCGTGCAAACAAAACCGACGATCAACCGCGCCCTGGACTGTATGTTATGAAAAAATCAGAAAAGAATCCATGGAGTTTCAAAGACTTTCTCCCGACCAGGAAGCGTCCGAAACATCCCATTGAAGACGGATTTTCCGGAAACCGCTCCTCGCGGTGCTTTCCTGTACCCGGCAGAAGGATCCGTGGAACGATCCGGGGAGGGACCATGATCACAAAATCGACCTCGAACTCACACCTTTGGTTTCCTTTTCGTAACCTGTCACAGATCTTCCGGCCGATGGGAGGGAGCGCCACGATCTTTTTTCTGGCCATCGCCTGTTCCGTCGGGCTGCTTCCGATCTTTACCCAGCAGGCCCTGGGCGATGAGCCGGCCAATTCCGATTTCAACGCCGAGCCGCCCTTCATGTCCGTGAGCGTCAAGCCGAACATTCTTCTGATCCTGGACAGTTCGGGCAGCATGAACGAGTTCGCCTATCAGGAGATCAGCGGATGCCGCGCGTACAGTAGTTCCTGCCTCTGCGATGTCCAGGCATGGAGCGGATACAGGGAGGCTACGGAATATTACGGCATCTTCGATCCCGACCTTTGTTATAATTACAACAATACGAACCACTATTTCTACGCGGACGGAGCGGTGGACGATGATGAATCCACGCTGGACGTCATCGAGCGGGCCGCATCCGTCCCCGGGCAGTGGAGCGACGGGAGGTCTTGTTTTTCCGGCAACTGGCTGAACTGGTGGACCACCCGGCGCTCCGACGTGGCCAAGAAGGTGCTCACCGGCGGCAAGACCGCAACCGGTGAGGACGACGTGCTCCTGGCCACGGTGGGGCCCAACACCAGCAGCCTGGACCGCGACATAAGACGGGTATTCGATGACCGGCTCGCCACCCCTTCCCTGCCTTCCAAATCGGTCTATTACACCCCCCTGCACGCGCCGATCTACTCTTATTTCTTTGCTGAGACCCGGCCGGGCACATCGGATTACGGGGTGGTCTTCAACCTGATCGAGGCCGCGGCCTGCGCCACGGCCAACCGGGTGGACACAAGTACATACAACAACCAGGCCGCCACATACGGTGGAGAAACCGCGGCCACCTGTCCCTCCTGCGACTACGAAGGCTACTTCACGGCGGTTCACGTCAATGAGACACCGCGGGGGATTGTGCAGAGCATGGGCGACACCAACCCCGCCGACGGGCAGGACGACGCCAAGGTCCGCCTGGGCTACATGCGGTTCAACAACAACGACGGCGGCAAGGTGTACAACTATGTGGATACGGCCGGCCAGGACAACGCGCACTTCGACGACATCGTGGAGAACATCAACGATCTGGTCTCCAGCGGGTGGACCCCCACCGAGGAGGTGGTGTACGAGGCCATGCGCTATTTCCAGCAGGAATCGCCCGTGTACAGCGGAGATTTCACGGTGAACTCAACCTGGGACCCCTACTACTTCAACGCCGAGGGAGAGACGGTCCCCTGCGCGAAATCGTTCATCATCCTGATCACGGACGGAGAACCGAACAACAACGAGGACATCGGTTCCTGGGCGGACCGTGCCTTCGTGGGGGACGGCTGGTTCAGCTACAACGGCGACTACAGCTACTACCTGGACGACCTGGCGTTCACCATGCACACCGACGACATCCGGGACAGCGGGGGCGCCGCCATCGACGGTACACAGACCCTGACCCTGTACACGGTGTTCGCCTTTGACAACTCCGATCGAGCCAAGAGCTACCTCAAGAGGGCTTCCCGCGCCGGCGGATTCAGCGATCTGAACGGCGACGGACAGCCGTTCAGCGACGAACCGGGCTACAGCAGCGTCGAGGACGGCAGCTGGGCTGAGAACTTCTACGATGGATCCTGCGGGGACACGGACGCCGAGGGCGCCTGTACCGCGGACAGCCTCTGCAAGGAGTGGGACCGGGACTGCGACGGAATCCCGGACACCTATTTCGAGGCCCAGGACGGCGGGGAACTGGCCGAAAGCCTGATTACGGCCATCACCGACATCCTTCGTCGCAGTGCATCCGGGACCTCGGTATCGATCCTCTCCACCAGCGCACACGGCGAGGGGGCCCTGTTCCAGGCCTACTTCAAGCCCACCGAGGTCACGTCCATGGGCGACCAGGTGGCGGAGACCGACTGGGTGGGGTTTCTCCACGGGCTCTGGGTGGACGGGCGGGGCCGCATCCGCGAGGACAACGGGGACCTGAAACTGGTTTATTCCGAAGACCCGATTATCCGGTTCTACTTCGACGAGGATGTGGGTACCCGCGTGGAACGTGACCTGGACGGGGACGGCACCTTTGATCAGGACAACATTCACCTGTCGGACATCGAGTCGATGTGGGAGGCAGGCAAGAAGCTCGCCATGCGGAACCCCAACACCCGTGTGATGTTCACCGCGCTGGGCACGTCACCGTTGACGGGCACTCCGGGCATCACCGACCTGGAACCGGGAAACGCCGCGGCCCTGAAAAACTACCTGCGCACCCCCACGGAGACCGAGGCGGAGGACCTGATCACCTACCTGCGCGGCGAGGACCTGCCGGGGACCCGCGGGCGCCAGGCGTACATCGACACCGACGGGGACACGCACACGGACACGCTGGGCACCTGGCGGCTTGGGGACATCATCTACTCCACCCCCACCGTGGTGTCCCGGCCCATGGAAAATTATGACCAGATCTACGGGGATGAAGACTTCGGGGAGTTCGAGAACACCTACAAGGACAGACCCACCACCATCTACGTGGGCTCCAATAGCGGCATGCTTCACGCCTTCAACGCTGGGCGTTACATCCCCGGGGACGACGGCGACTCCGATGACGTCCGGGAGCATGGCAGGTATTCCAGTGATTACCCGGGCTATTTCACCAGCGGGTCCGCATACAACGGCGACCTCCAGGGGACCTCCGGAATCGGGCAGGAGATCTGGGCCTACGTTCCCAACAACCTGCTTCCCCACCTTCACTGGCTCGCGGATCCCAACTATGCGCACGTCTATTTTGTGGACCTGAAACCCAAAGTGACGGACGCCCGGATCTTCGCCTCCAGTTCCAAGCACCCCAACGGGTGGGGCACGGTGCTGATCGGCGGACTCCGGCTCGGCGGCGGTGACTACGAGACGGATGACTTCAACCAGGACGGAACCCCGGGGGACGCCAGAACCTTCCGCCCCTGTTACTTCGCCATCGACATTACCGTGCCCACCGACCCGGTCCTGCTCTGGGAATTCTCCGATCCTGATCTGGGCTTTTCCACGTGCTACCCTGCCATCGCCCGGTCAGGCGACCGGAACAACCCCGGGGACTGGTACGCGGTCATCGGGTCCGGGCCAACGGATTATGAGGGAGGAAGCGATCAGACGGCGCGGGTCTTCGTGCTGAACCTGAAAACAGGCCAGCTCGTTCGGAATATGAACATCGGGTCCGCCGATGGTTTCGTGGGCGGTTTGAGCACCATGGATCTGGAGCGGGACTTCAACGTGAATGCCGTCTACGTGGGGGAATCGTACTGGGGCGGTACATCGTGGAACGGGAAGATGCACCGGATCTTTCTGGGTACCGAGGCCGATGGCTACCAGTCCCCGGCCGGATGGAACGATTCGGTGCTTTGCTCCACCCTGCCCAGCCAGCCCATCGTGAGCACTCCGAACATCGCCATGTACAAGCCGGCGGAAAAACCCTGGGTGTTCTGGGGAACCGGGCGCTTCTACTCGCCGGCGGACAAGACGGACACATCCACCCAGAGCTTTTACGGCGTGCGGGACGACGTGCTGGCCGAGGGGAATCCGGCGGAGAACCTGGACCCTGCCTCAGACCTGGTGGAGACATCCGGCTTCCTCATCGAGTACGGGGTCCCGGACAACACCGTATCCGGCAGCGGGCTGGGGGATGCGGGTCTCAGCGCCGGGGACACCTGGGCCCAGCTGGAAGCCGCCATGCTGGCCGAAAAGGGGTGGTATTTCGATCTGGACGAGCAGCACGGGGACGGGGAACGCGTCCTGGAGACCTCCACGGTGTTCGGCGGTCTGGTCCTGTTCACTTCGTTCAAGCCCACCGACGATATCTGCGGCTTCGGGGGCAACGGCGCCCTGTACGGCGTGCACTACGCCACCGGAACGGCCGCACCCGGTTCATCCGGGGAGGGCATCTTCTGCTCGGGCACCCCGCCTGTAGGCAGCCCGATGGACAAGAGCCTGGACCTTTCGGAGGGCCGGCCCTCCAGCCTGTCCGTGCACCTGGGCAAGGAAGAAGGGGGCAAGCTCTTCATTCAGGGGAGCACCGGGGAGATCAAGGAGATCGAGGCGGAACTGAACGATCCCACGGGCAGCGTGGTGTGGTATGAGAGATAACCCTGAAAAAAAACAAGGCAAAGGACACGCCATGAAACACCGGAACATCCGACGGCACGGCCGGAAAAAGATCAGGGCCCCCCAAAGCCCTCCCGGGAATTCGCGAACCATCCACGCGGTGTGGCTCTTGTGTCTGCTCTGCCTCTGTTCGCAACTCGCCTTTGCGGAGGGAAAGGAGAGCGGTCCCAGGAAAGCGCCTCAGGCTCTGCAGGTACTGGAATGGGAAAACGTGGTGCTGGACTCGGTTCGGTTAGATGAAAACCACCTGTTTCTCAACGATCAGGTCTTTCTGATCACGCCCCGGGCCCGGTGCTACGATGAAAAGGACCGCCTCATCTCGGTGAAGAAGCTCCCCGCGCAGGGGACCGTCAATCTTCGCTTCGTGACGCGTCCGAAAAACGAACAATATCCCCAGGGCGGGAAGAAGAAGATCCTGCTGGAGATCCGGGTGCTGGCAAACTCCACCAAAAAGGGGTCTTCCCCATGAAACCAAGAAAATTCCTGAACCAGCGAGGTCTCTCGCTCATCGAACTTGCTGTCTCCTTGTCCCTGATCGGGCTTATGTCCACCGTTGCGGTGATCTATCTCAGCTCCGGACAGACGGCGCTTCGTTCCACACTGCACGACTTCCGGTTCGACATGGAACTGGCCAAGAACGAGGCGGTCACGCGAAACGACGACATTCTTGTGGATTTCTTTCTGGATACCCCAACCGTGGACTACAACGGGGACGGCCTGGTGGACCGGAAGGACCGCTGCTATGTGATCTATCAGGACCTTTCTGACCCCAGGAACGACGCCTACGACCCGGGTGTGGACGAGAGGATCACGAGCACGCACGTGGATCCCTCCCTGCGTTTTCCCGTGTTCCAGCAACTCAAATTCCTTCCGTTGGGCCAGCTGGATGTACCGAGTATACAGACCATCCGGATGGAGTCTGTGGTCCGGAATGATTGCGATCCGCTGACCCCGGAGCTGGAATGTCTGGTCACGGCCTTTGAGGTGGACCTTCACCCGGTGGGTCGTATCCAGGTAAAAGACGACTACGAAGAGCATCCGGATTTTAAACCGCATTGCGAGCCGATTGATTACTGCCTGTGAACAGACCAACGTATTAATGGGTGGCCGATATGAAAACCAACGGTGGCAGAAAAGGGTTCAGCATCGTGGAGCTCCTGGTGACGCTGGCGGTTTCCGGAACCCTGGTGGCCCTGCTGAGCCGGGGATACATCGTCCAGAAACGCTCTGCGGAGAGTGAATCAGGCCTCCGGGATATGAACCTCAGGACCCAGTTGGCCATGAACCAGATCAAGAAGATCATTCGGAATGCTGGCCTGGGGGCGGAAGAGAACCTCACCCACAGCACAGGGACTTTTAACGGGGAGAATCAGACGTTTACCAGCGTGTTCACCCTCACGCCAAGGAACGACGGTCCGGACGCCCTTACCGTGGTGACCGGGTACCCGGCCCGGAGCTACATCTCCTGCACCCAGGATACTGGCACGTGCACGGAAAACTGTACCGAAGACACAGGCACCTGCGTGTCTGCGAACATAGACGTGGATGAAACGGAACACTTCGATACGGTCAACGGCAAGTATATCTTCGTGGCGCCGTCCATCCGAAACGGGTACCGCGAGGTGCAGTCCATCGTGAGCGACACGCTTACACTGAACGCCTCTGTGACCGTACACAACAACGACCCTGTCTACCGCGTGGCCGCTCATACGATCGCCCTGGACCGACACGGAGACGGAACCGTTCTGGACGTGGACGGGGACGGCAGTACCGGAGACGGGGACTACGACCCCGGCGGTGTGGAGATCCCGGACCTGTACATCTACGATAACCTGGTGGACCCGGACGACGAAACCCATTTCAAGTTGTCGGAGGGGGTCGAGGACGTTCAATTCCAGTATATCGTGGACAGCGACGGCAACGGTCTCATTGAAGGAGCGGAGTGGACTCCACTGGACAACGTTCCAGCCAACAATCTTGGCGACATCCGCGCGGTCCGGATCTGGTTGCTGGTCCGCTCGAACCATCCGGACGCCAACCATGAGGATACGCACGAAGATGGCGGGGCCCCGAACACGTATCAGGTGGCCGATCACCAGATCCAGCTCGACACCAACGATGTGAACGGGATCGATTCCCCGTTTGACTACCGGTACCATCGCCTTCTCTCTGTGGAGACGGTGATGGTCCGAAACCGCAACCTGTAAGAAAGAAAACAGGGGAAAACACACACCCCGGGGATGATCAACATGGGATTCTCCAGAGGCATCGGAAAACCGCTCACGGGCAATGCCGGCTTCACCCTGCTGGAGGGACTGATCGCCATGGTGGTCCTGTCCATCGGCGTTCTGGGATACATGTCGGTGCACTACCAGAGCATCAACGGCCGCCTCTTCTCCAAGCGTATGCACGAGGCGGTTATGGCGGCCAATGACGGGGCCGAACAGCTGCTCTCGGGCGATTACGAGAACCTGAGCGGCGCCGACACGGTCTACCGCACGGAAGGGGGGAACGAAGCGGATTCCTCGGACTATGACAACGGTGCGGCCCACCGGATCGACTGGTCCATCGCCCAGTGGAACAACGTGACCGCCAACCCCAACTCCGAGATCCGTAACTTGAAGACCCTGTCCATGAGCACCCAGTGGAAGGAGCGGGACACGGTGCGCTCCACCAACATGCATACCTGGGTTCGAAACGGACGGACCGGGGACTCCGAAGGGGAGTAGGCCCTTTCCCGGGCTCCGGACTCAAAGAGAGGACGCACGGTCATGCAAGCAACGAATCGTCTGAAACAGAAGGTCTTTCCCCGTAGCCTGGAGAAGAATTTCCTCCATGGGCAGGACGGCATGATCCTGGTCTCCGCCCTGTTTATCGTGGCCGCGGCATCGCTGATCGCGGTAAGCCTGGCCGGGGATACCGCCACGGACTTCCGGATCTCGGGGAACCGCCGGGTGCATCAGCAGAACTTCTACCTGGCCGACGGCGGGGTGAACCTGGGGGTGCAGGTGGCCCGGGATTTCGTCCTGAACCGGGACGAGGGGCTCGTAGAACCCGCCGATGATTATCCTTCTTACGGGACCTTTGCCCTGAACGGTGACGGGACCCTGTACATGAGGGACTTCACCATGGACGCGGACCACGTCCTGGATGACATGAACGGTTTTACGGGCAGCGACAACGAGGTGGACGGCACGGATCCGAGCCACCCGGACTACACGCCGGACATCCGGTTCGACCTGGTGGCTACTTCTTCCTCCACCGATCCGGAGAGCACGGTTACCCTGGACCTGGACCTGCTGTCCCGGGATGCCTGGGGGGACGTGAAGTTCGCCACAGGATACGATGATCCGGCCGGAAACAAGTGGGTCTACTACTACAACATCCAAGCAAGGGCCACGGACATGCGCCGGGATGAGGCTCACCGCAGGCCCCAGACCGAGATGGCAACGGTGTATGCGGTTCTGAAGTAGAAAGAACCCCCGCCGTACGACCCCACCCAAATCGATCCATCTGTCTCGGAACCGATGCTGTCGCCCCTGTTCAGGGACTGCGGGAACCCCTCGATCATTCACTCCCCGGAGTAGCGAGCGCGAGAATCGAACCGAGATCTCCGGCGGACCGTCCTGCGCTGCATACAGGATCCCCAGAGAAAGCCAGGGGTATTCATTGATACTCAATCCGAGCCAATGGTGCTCCTATATGGGATTTGGGCCCTCTCGGAACCGGAACCGATGCACCGTGAGCGACGTTGCGATGAGTCGAAGGCGACGCGGTAATTCCCCGGCTCTGGATGGGTCATTCCTTCGGGCCCGGAGGGTGTCCCGGTCAACATCGAACAGGTGTTGAAATACAAAAGCTCTGTGTATTTCTGTCATTCCGGACTTGATCCGGAATCAAGGAGAAAGGGCGGAGAGGAGGCTCCTTGGCTCCCCGCCTGGCCATCCCTGGATCCTATAGTGTTCTTTTGTTATTCCGGAATTGATCCGCTTCGTATGGACATTGCGAGGAGTCGCAGACGACGTGGCAATCCCACGGCGCAGAATGACTTCGGTGCCGGGGGGTTGCCGCGCTCCGCTCGCAATCTCCAATTCTGTGTCTCATGAATAGGGGGCAGATGGCGCGGAGCTACTCGCTGAAAGCCGATAACTGACAGCCAACATTGACTCCGCTCGTAATCTCCACCATTGGGCTCATTGCCCAAAGCATTGAAAGATACTTCACAAATGCAATCATCGACCCCCTCGAACGCCGGGTTCCCAGGAGCCTTGCCTCAAACAAAAAACCGCGCACCCCGTTCAAGGGATGCGCGGCCTGTGGTCTGGTTCAATATGCAGATGATAGAAAAGTGATCGTTCTGGCAGCCGGTGATGGTCACCCCTCCGTGGGAGGATCCACCTGGCACCCGGGGTCCTCGGAATCGGTTAGTCCGTTGCAGTTGTTGTCCAGGCCGTCGATACAGGTCCCGCTGCCTATCGGACCTTCGGTTTTCCCGGGGTTCACGTTGGGGTCGCTGTCGTCACAGTCCTCTTGCGTGAAGGGGCAAACTGGACTCGCCGGATTTCCGTAATCATCCCCGTCCAGGTCCCGGCAGATGACCTCCAGGGTCACCGCGTCCATGGGATCAACAAACTGCACCGAACTCCCGACAAAGATGGACTCGGGCGGCCCTGCCAGGGTCCAGGAAGCATCCATGGGGATGGAAACCCAGATCCTGAGATCGTTGGAGAAAAACCGGGTCACATCGGCGGACAGGGTGTGTTCGGTTTTGGTCCCGTCCACCAGGACCGCGTAGTCCAGAAGGGCGTCCCGGGGAGCCAGACCGCCCGTATACTGATCCACTGCTTTGATCAACACCAGATACGGTACCGCCCCCCCCGTGTACTGCCATTCCACGTCCACAGCATACCCCGGCACATAGTCCCCGTTCAGTTTCAGCGGGGGCGCCGGTGACGGTTGCTTGATCTCGATCCCCGCATAGGTGATTTCCACATCGTACAGGGTGGTCGGAGTCCGAAAGGAGGAGGAGAGGATCTGCCCGCCGATGTTGACCTGGAGTTCATACTTTTTGCCCGGGGCAAAGGCGATGTTCGCCAGGGAGTAGACCGACTGCTCCGCCGTATCCAGGGGGAAACGGTTCAGCGACACCTGCGTGCCGTTCAGCAGGACCTGTGCCTGGCTGGCTGGGATTACTTCATCGTGCATGCGGTTGATCACCAGGACGAACCCTCCGTTGATCATCACCAGGTCCAGAACCTGGAACGGCTCGTTGCTGATGTACCCCGAGACCTGATAGTCGCCGGAGAAATATCCGGTTAAGCGTTCCGGGTCGTCATCGCTGCATCCGGTAAAGAGCATGAGAAGTCCGGCTGCAATGAGGACAGGCAGAGAGGGAAACCGGCGCCGCATGGTATTCTCCTTTTTAATCGAAAACGTTCTATGAGGTCCTGAACGCACAAAGAAGAGTGTTTTTCAGAGCCTCTCAGTTATCACAATAGTTGTAATTCGCCACGTAGAAGTTGTAGTGGCCCGTGGCCGAGACCGAGTAGCCGTATTCGTTCACCCCGTAAAAGGTGTAGTGCGCGTCGTAGGCAAGTTGCTGCCCTGCTTCGATGAAGAATTGCCGCAGGATATCCTTGGTCGCCACCGGCACGAAGTAGCCCTGCGTCATGATCGTGGGATCGCAGGTCTCCCCGGGATTGCCGGGGGGACACGGCGGCACCGCCACCGACTGGGTCACATCCACCACCAGCGGAGAAGGGAGCGGGTACGGGGCCGTCACCGTGGTGAGGGGTGTGTACCGGATCTCGTACCGTTTCAGATAGATCACGGTGGCCGTGTACTCCTCCGCATCGGTTTGCACGGTGCCCTGCTCCGCGTTCCGATTCGGCAGATGGCGGTTGAGAAAATCCACGGCCACGAAGTGGTCGCTGTAGAACTCGTAATCGATTTCGCTTCCGTCGGTGGAACAGTTGTTCTGCTGGATGTCCACCTGATTGGTGAACGTATCCGAATCCTTGTAATAGCCGTTGATCGCCATCACCTCGAAGATCGAGCCGCTGTCGGAGTTTGGCAGTTCTCCGCACCCCACAGCGAATATGAGAGCGGGCAGGACGACCCACAGGGATCGGGCGATGCCTACCTGGATGTTGAGGGTTTTCTGGAACATGTCAGGATCCTCCTGATGAATTTATTATTTTCCTGTACCCACAACGGGTTGTTGAATCCACTGTTCCACCGGGACGGTCCGGACGGGGATAATCCGCGGTGTGATGAAGATCATCAACTCGGTCCGCTTCTTCTGCTTTCCCTGGTTCTTGAAAAGGTATCCCAGACCGGGGATATCCATGAACCAGGGCACCCCGCCCATGCTCTCCTGTTCATCGTTGGTGTAAATACCGCCGATGACGGCCGTCTCGCCGTCGTTGACCAGGACCGCCGTGACGGCTTCCTTTTTGCCGATGATAATCCCCGCGGTAATTTCCTGCAGAGGCGTATCCTTGTTCACCTTGATCTTCATGATGATACTGCGGTCGGCGTTGATCTGGGGGGTAACGGACAGCCGAAGTGTGGCGTCTTTGAACTCGGTCTTGGTCCCCTCGTCAGAGGTGGTCTGGTAGGGCACTTCCTCCCCCTGCTCGATCCAGGCCTCCTGGTTGTTCAGGGTGGCCACCCGCGGACTGGAGAGGATCCGAGCATGTTTCTTTTTCTCCAGCGCGCTCAGCTGCATGTCCAGCCGGAACGAGTTCGTGATGGAGGCCAGGGAAAAGCCCAGCGCTCCCCCGGCGCTGTTGTCAATGGCCGCCGGCAGGTTCACCACGGGGTTCATTACCCCGGCGGGTGCCACGCCGCTCACGTTCTGCGCGGCGCCCCCCACGGTGGCCGTACCGGGAAAGTTCATGCCCGTAGGGTTCCCCGTTGCGGGCCCGGCGTTATAAGCGGTCCCCCACTGGATCCCCAGGGCCCGTTCAAAATCCACGTCCAACTCCACGATCTTGGCCTCGATGAGCACCTGCGGGGTCTGGCGGTCCAGGTTTTGGATCAGAGCGATCATCTCCGCGATGACCGGAACAATATCCTTGATCACCAGGGAGTTGGTCCGGCTGTCCACCAGAATGCTGGCCTCCGGCCGCTGGCTTTTCATCTTCTCCAGCATGCCCTGAAGGCTCTGGGCCTTGGCGTAATTCACCGTCACCACCTCTGTGGCAAGGGGTTCCGCCGCTACCAGAGCTTTAGCCGCCTCGATCTGTTCGTTTCGTTCGGATTTCAGCTGCTTGTAGGGTGCCACACGAAGGATGTTTGGTCCGAGCACTTCCTTGTCCAGAGCGTAGGTCTTCAGGATGACGTCCAGGGCCATGTCCCATGGAACGTTCATGAGCCGTATGGTCACCTTTCCCTGCACGGCATCGCTGATGACGATGTTCTTTCCGCTCACCTCGGCGATCAGCCGCAGCACGTTCTGGATATCCGCATCCTTGAAATCCAGGGAGATCTTTCGACCGTGGTATCCCTTCCCGGGAACCCGGTACTGTGGCTTTTGCTGTTTGGCGACGGTCACCTTCTCGGGCGGCCTGGCTTTCTTTTCCACACGTGCGGGAGGCGCCGTTTTCGGCACCTCCGCCTGCGCGGTCCGGACCCGTGTTGTCGCCGCGGCGTTCAGGTCCGGGCTGGGCAGAGGGGCCGGGGCCGAGCGGGTGGCCGGGTTCTGGACCCGGATGCGGATGTTCCGCCCTTCCTTTTGCGCGGTGTAGGGGCTCTTCTCGCGCAGGAGGAGGGTAATGCTTGCCTGTTCTCCGTTCACGGTCTGCAGCTGCTTCGGTTCAATGGAAAGGATGGCGGAAGCAAACCCCTTTGTGTCGATGGATCGCTGCAGATGGTCGGGGATTACGGCCCCGGGCAGGCGGACCACGAGTTTGCTCTCCTGCTCGTCCACTTCGTAGGGCGCTTCGCCCTGCTCCAGCTTGATGATCACGTCCGACGCTTCCGGTTCATACTGAAAATCGATGCCCGAGACGGGGACCGGTTTTCCGGGGGTTGCCGGCACCTCGGGCCCCCCCATGGGAAGCCCTCGAGGCGGGGCCTTGGCGGATCCCGGGGAGACCACGATGAGGGCTCCCCCTTCCGCCCGCACCTTCGGGTCCGGATGATGGTCTTCACGGAAATCGAAAACCAGTCGGATCTTCTCCTCGTATCGTCCCACCCTCAATTGCACAAAAGCGTCCCCCTTCAAGGGCAGCCGATCCAGGGAGATCGTGCGTTTCGGGTCCTGGATGTCCACGACCAGCCGGGCCGGGTCCTGCAGCACCGAGTAGCGGTACCCCCCACGCCCCACGATCTGCTCCAGGATCAGCCGGGTAAACCCGTCCCGGTATTCTTCCAGGATCCCGTCTTCTTCCCAGCGCTGCAGCGGGTACGCGCCGTCGTTCCCGCCAGACACCGGTTCCCCGGCCGCGCCCGTCACCGCCCAGGCGGCACCTGTGCACAAACCCATTCCGCCGGCCAGCATGAAGAAACAGACTGTCCATACCACCTTCATGTACATTCCTCCCGTCACCGGAGGGAACCCGTGTTTGACTTGTTTCATTCTCATTCGACCCTCCAGGATCTATTTTCCTTGTATGCAAGGGACCGAACTCGGCCACCCCTCATTGATAACCATCCTTCTTCACCGCGTAGAGCCGCTTGGTGATGCGTCTCACTTTATCCTCGCCCAGGGCGTCCGTGTGGATCTCCTTGATCACGATCCGGTCCGGTTTGATGACGACGATCGTTCCCCCCTGATTGCCCACGGCATCTCCCACTCCCACCACGTACCCTTTGCCTACGTCATCCTCCAGGAGCGCCTTCCGGAGCGAACCACCACCGATCACACCGACCACCCGCAACTGGTCCAGGCTGTACTTTTGAAGTGGGGTGAGCCGCCGGGCCGGCTTTTTTCGAACCGCAGCCCCGGGGGATTTCACCTGGATGAACGAACGGAACGGATCCCGCCGCTTCCCTGCTTGAACGGCTTCCACGGGTTTTCGTCCCGCATCGGGTTCCATCAGGGGCATCAGGCCGGTCGGGTCCGTGTCGGCGGCGGACGACTTCACGGCCGGCGCGGGTCCCGGGACCGGTTCCGTCTTTACCGGTGCGACCTTCTTCTTCACGGCTATCGGCGCGGGAGGCTCTTCCTTGCAGCCGATCCCCAGCGATCCGGAAAAAAACAACAGGCACAGGGAAAGGGCGAAAAATCTCCCGTTCCATCCCGTACGTCTCTCGGCGTGTGGTTTCATGCTCATCGGTTCGCCTGCCCTCTTTTTCCTTGGTATGTGGCTTATTTCTTTGCCTTCTTGTCCTTCGGTTCCCGCTCGTGCTCCTCCAGGAACCGGTAGGTCACGGCCTTGCAAGCAGCGTCCAGATAGTCCGCCGGCGCATTTTTCGGGGCGTACTGGATGGTCAGGTTCTGTACGGTCACGATACGGGGAAGCTCCCCCATCTGATAGAAAAAGCTGAGCAGGTTCTGGTATGGGCCCAACAGCTTGATGTCCACCGGAACCTCGGCGTAAAAGTCCTTCTTCATGCTGATGCCCGGCTTGAAGTACGGCATCTCCAGCCCGCTCTCCCGCCCGAGGTTGGATATATTCTGCAGGAGCGTGGGGATCTCCTTCTTATTGGGCAGTTGGGCGAGCGCGTGCTGGAGCTCTATCTCCAGGTTCCGGCACTCGGCCTTGAACGCGTCCAGGTTCTGCACGATGGCTTCCTGTTCCGCCTTCTTGTTCAACAGGGTCGTCAACCGCCGCTCGAGTTTGGCGACTTCCGTCTGCATCGGCATATAGAGCAACCAGACGTACACCCCGATCAAGGCCAGGCAGAAGACGCCCAGGATGATCAACTTTTTAGTCCTGTCCAGCTTTCGGATGGTGTCCAGATTGATATCCATGATCTCTATTCTTCCTCTCAGGGGGAAGTCGACGTCTTGATCGCGGGCGGCTGCGCGGCACCGGGCTCGTTCCCGCTTTTTGCA
>CAYTRL010000031.1:0-25205 GCA_964439795.1 uncultured Thermodesulfobacteriota bacterium | reverse complement strand
TGGAGGAAGTGATCAAGGCCAGCCTCCGGGCCAGGGATATGGTGAAGCAGATTCTCGCCTTCAGCCGACAGACAAAAGTGGAACAGAAGCCTATGCGTATCAGTCACATTGTCGAGGACTCACTCCGGTTGATACGTTCCACCGCTCCGACGACCATCGAGATTCGAGAGGATTATTCTGTTCGTTCGGATACCGTCCTTGGCGACCCCACCCAGATCAGTCAAGTCCTTGTGAACCTTTGTACGAATGCGACCCATGCCATGCGGGAGAAAGGGGGCGTTCTGGATATTAGCCTGAGGAATACGGAATTCGATCAGGATACGGCAGCCCTTCACCAGGACTTGCCCTCCGATAAATACGTGGCCCTGACCGTAAGCGACTCGGGCCATGGCATGGAACCGGAAATCGCCGAGCGGATCTTTGATCCGTATTTCACCACGAAAGGAGTCGGGGAAGGCTCCGGCATGGGCCTTTCCGTGGTCCACGGGATCATCAAGGATCACGGGGGAGTCGTTCGTGTTGAGAGCGAACCGGGGAAGGGAAGCTCCTTTGAAGTCTTTCTCCCCGTGCTGGTGCGTGATGTCGAGCCTTCATCCGAACCGTTTGCTACACTTCCTACGGGGTCTGAGCACATTCTATTCGTGGACGATGAGCAAGCCCTCGCTGATCTGGGCAAAAGGATGCTTCAGCACCTGGGATACCAGGTCACCGTGAGGACCAGCAGCATAGAAGCCCTGGAGGCGTTCAAAGCGCAGCCTGATAAATATGATCTGCTTGTCACGGACATGACCATGCCGAACATGACCGGAAAAGACCTGTCCCGGGAACTCTTGCGGATTCGACCGGGCTTCCCGATTATCCTTTGCACCGGATTCAGCGAGATGATCACGGAAGACAGCGCGAAACAGATGGGGATCAAAGCGTTCGTGATGAAGCCTCTTGTCCTGCGGGAGATCGCGGAAACCGTCCGGCGTACTTTGGATTAATAAGCACCTCTACGGGGCGCACGCCCCTCCCTGTTCAATCCCCTCCACGATCACCGGAACACGGCCGCGGGCCAGGTCCTCCAGGAAGCACCCGTACTGGTGCTTGGGCTCCTCCCGCTGGAAGGCCACGTAATGGCCCTCCTGGATCCCGTCCTTGGCGTACCGGACCACCGCCACGGTGCGCGGTCCCTGCCCCTCCACCGTAACGTTCCCTGACACGGGCGGGTCGAGCTGCCGGCCGCCGGCCAGTTCGATCCGCTGGATGATCTGCCCTTCGGGCCCCACCGGTATCCCCGGGGGTTTCTCGGTCACTTCCGGCCCCACCATGTCCACGCCCAGGGCCGCCACCAGGGCCCGCTGCAGGCCGATGGTCACCTGCAGGTCCTCCTCGCCCTCGATCACCAGCATGTGCGGCGAGGGCCGGCCCGGGATCGGCATGCGGTAGAGCAAGGGGAGAAAGTGGATGTTGTTGGCCCCGGCGATGGTCAGCGTGGCCGTCTGGATGATCGGGTGCCATCGGTCCAGGTGTTCCCCCTGCGGGAGCCCGAGCACCGCTTCCAGGAGCGCAGTGAGGGGAGGGTCCTGGGGTCCCAGCGCAAACTCGGTCCAGGAGCCGCCCGCGCCGGTGAGGACGGCGCCCTGCCACTCCCGGGGGTCCACGGCCGCCACCAGGCCGCTCAGGTAGCTGCCCAGGGACTGTCCCATCACCACCTGCAGGTCCGGGTCGAACCGGGCAAGCCCCCCGGGACCCGCGGAAGTGTCCGCGCCGGTGCAGTCGGACACGTCAAAGGCCATATCCGAGAGGAGCCTGCGGAACAGGACCTGCTCGGCCACCATCTGGATGAAGTTGTCGCGCATGGCCTGCAGGTTGAAAAAGTTGTACGGGATATAGCCGCCCAGAGATATCAGGGGGCCCAGGTGTTCCTCGCTCATGTGCCCGCCCATGCAGGAGGAGCCCCAGCCGCGCTCCGCAACGACCTCCGAGGGACCCCGCCCCGGGTCGCGCCGGCCCTGGGCGTCCACGGGGCCGCGTTCGTACACCTGGGTGCTCACCCCACCGGTCCCGTGGATGTAGAAGAGCAGGGGATAACCGCCCTCGGGCATCTTTGTCCGGGGCACGGTCACCACGAACGGGGAGCTTCGGGTGTACTGCCGGACCGGTTCGCCGGCCGCATCAAACTCGATCACCCCCCCGGCGTCCGGCGCCAGGTACGGCACGTTGCCCGCCTGCAGACCCGGCACCTCCCAGGCGCCGGCGTAGACGCAGTAGCCGTCATACTCCTCGGTGAGAGCCAGGGGCGCCTCCGGCACGGGCACGGGCCACTCGGCCACACGCTCCACCGCCCGGAACATCCGGTCCGTGGGTTCCCCGGTGGTGAACACCGTGGCCGCCGCCACCGTGGCCGGGTCCCGGCCTTCCAGGGCCAGCTGCGCCGCCAGCGGCGCGTAGGCGTCCAGCGCCTCCGGACCCAAGGCCCCGGCGGGCATCCGGCCCGCCAGCGCGGCGCAGAGGCCGGGGTCCGCCACCAGGTTGCGCCCGTCCGCGGCGGACAGGTCACGGGTGACGATCACGGCGTAGGTGTTGTTCTCGCGCAGCTCGAACCCCTGCACCGGCAGCACCTGGAGCAGGTTGGACGGCCGGAAGGTTTCCTCTTCCGTGTTGAAGCCCACCTCCAGGGGAAACCGTCTGCCCCGTTCGGGAGAGTCCGGGTCCACGTCCAGGAGCTGCACCACGGCCTGCGGGCTTCTGTAGGCGGCCGGGTCCCCGGGGAGGGAGGCCGGATCCACCGGGCCGGTCAGACGCAGGTAGACCTGCGTGGCCGTGGGCCAGCCCTCCATGTGCTCGTGCGCCGCCCCGATGATCTGGTCGACCTCGGCGTTGTCGTCCGGGTTGGGAAAGTTCGAGAGGTCCGTCTTTCCCTCCGCGTCCAGCCGGAGGTCCAGGGGAAAGGGCAGGTCGAAGAAGTCCGCGCCGCCCGTGATGGGTGCCCCGGAGAGATCGAAGACCATGGCGATCTCCGAGGCCGGGTCCACCGGCGTACCGGGAGCGGGGCAGGTGTCTGTGACGGCAGGACCCGTGTCATCAGTGGCCGGATCGCTGGAGCAGCCCGGCGCAAAGAGCATTCCTCCGCAGGCAATGGCGCAAACGAGATGAACAAAACAAGTCGACACCCCCCCGTTCCTCGATGGGCGGTTTCTCCATCCTGCAGGATGCATCTTCGTGGTCTCCCCCGAGCTTCTTCACTGAGTACGGGAATGCACAACGTTCCGGTGAAAACGACAGGAAAGCAGCGAGGGCTGCGCCTTCCCGGAAAATTCCCGGCCCGGGTTCAACCGACCGCCCGACCACGCCTGCCGCGGGTCACATGAAACATCACTTCACTATTCAAGGGTAGAAAAACCTCCCGGACATGTCAAAGGTCTAAAGTTCTACGCCTTAATTGCCGATGAAAGAGCAGAAGGATTGGTTTCCAATGGCGGGCATAGATTCCTGGCTTGTACAGGGCACGCGTAAACCTTGGGCTTGATACCCTCACAGGAATCCGGCAACCGCTACTTCTCTTGCTCAAAAGAGGGAGATAAATAATGATTACATGGTGTATTATCCTCGTGCTTTTAGGAGCCTTCGGGATTCTCCAGGATGCGAATATCATCCCAAGCATAGGGCAACCCTATCGCATTACAAATGTGTTGATGATGATGGTGGCTCTTGGAATCCTCGTTCGAATCCGCTACAAACAAAAAACCGGCGAACGGGAAAAGATGAAGGCAAGAATAGCGGAACTCGAAGACAGTGCTGAATAAAGCCGTTAAGATCTCCCAACCCGACCTCTGAGATCTCCTGCCAGATTGGACAGGGGGTGTCATCACAGGCGCAATTGCGAACCTGGCTGATCACATCCGCTGTTCATCCGGAATGTCCGCTGCAACCCTTCCGATATTGTTGACCAATATGCATCGACTTCGTGCACCCGATCCTTCCCAGAAGGGTCACCTGACCGCGTAAAAAGCTTGAATCCCGGGCCGGAATTCTGTTACGTGTTGCAGGGGGGCGCGTTCAGGACACGCTTTACCGGGTGGCAGTCCAACGCTTACACCCGGCTCGTCCCACGAACCCAAAGGGTCATGGAACGCTCGGTCGTTGATCCAGCCTATGAGGAATCGGTCTTCCACTCATTCACGCAGGAGGTTTCAAAACCATGAAGAAGGCACTGGTCACCGGAGCGGCAGGGTTTATCGGGTCCAACGTGGTACAGGAACTGCTGAACGAAGGGGTTGAGGTTCGTGCGCTGATCCGCCCGGGGGAGAACCTGCGGAACCTGGAGGGGCTGGACGTGGAACGCGTGGAAGGGAACGTCCTGGACCCGGACAGCCTCCGTGCCGCGATCCAGGGGTGCGACACCTTGTTCCACCTGGCCGCCATCTACAAGTTCTGGTCGGAAAACCCGCGCGAGATCTACGAGGTGAACATCCGGGGCGGCAACTACATGCTCCTGGCAGCCCGGGACGCAGGGGTGGAGAAGATCGTGTACACCTCTTCCATGGCCGCCATCGGCCTGGAAGACGGCAAGCAGCTGGGCAACGAGGACACCGCGTTCAACATGTTCAAGTACAAGATCGACTACATCCTGACCAAGTACATCTCCGAGATGAACGCCCTGGACATGGCCCGGTTCGGTCTTCCGCTGGTGGCGGTGAACCCCACGGTCCCGCTGGGCCCCGGAGACATCGTGCCCACGCCCTCCGGGAAGATCGTTGTGGACGTGGCCAACGGGAACTTCCCGGGCTACATCGATGCGGGGATCACGGTTGTGGACGTGCGGGACGTGGCGCGCGGGCACGTACTGGCCGCGAAAAAGGGCCGGATCGGGGAAAAATACCTGCTCGGAAGGCAGACCATCACCTTCAAGGAACTGGCCGACCTGGTGGCCCGGATCGCGGGGGTGAAGAACCGCTTGATCAAGCTCCCCAGGCCGGCCATGTTCGCTTACGGGTGGGCCGCGGAGCAGATCGCGAACCGGTACACCCACAAGGAACCGATCCTCACCTACGCCGGCGCCCAGACCGCGGCGCAGTACGCCTACTACGATTGCAGCAAGGCCCCCGACGAACTGGGGCTCACCTTCCGCCCCCTGGAAGAGACCATCGGGGACTCCGTGGCCTGGTTCCGGGAGATCGGGTTGATCGGGGCATAGGGTTCCAACGCCCTGCCGGCTCACCGATCGTCCGGCAGAACGATCGCATGGGCTTCACGTACAAAAAAGGCCTTGCACTCCTCCCAGTCCAGGGGTTCGAGCATGGTGGGGGCCGGTTCCCGCTCGGCATCCTCGAAATAGGTTAGGCTCTTCAGGATGTGGTACACATTCGCCCTGCCGGGCCCGTACTTTTCGGGGAGGAGATCAAACAGATCCGACAGAGCCGGTCCGCTGCGAAGAACCGTGTAGAGGTCGATGAAATCCTTTCGACTCCCTCTCCCGGAAATGGCGATCAACTTCATCAGGGCGATGTCCCGGATATCGGACAACAGGAAGAACCGGTATTGCGTTCGTTCGAACAGGAACGGATCCGGGATCTGAAAGAAGGAGATCTTTGTCCCCTCGGCAAGCACCGTCAGAGTGTGCTCCGATTCCTGGAGTGTTTCATAGGCACCGAACCCCTTGAACAGTCCATGCAGCAGGTTCCGATCCATCCCCTGGGTTCGGAAAAAATCGAAATCGTCTGAGATGCGGTGCCCCAGCCACAGCGCCAGTCCCGTTCCCCCGGCCAGGGTCCACTCCCCGAAGTCCGACGCGGCGTTCGTCTCTAGCCGGGCCAGCAGGGCCTTGCTTCCTTTCGGGAGAACCTTTTCGTGCATGAAACACCTTCTCTCTGCAACAGGTGACGCCAGAAGTTCTCTGTCCTGGCTGATTTGAATCGAACCTGTGCCACGCCCTCGAGGAACCTCTTCCGGCCCATTCTCGCCGCGATGAATCTTACATCTTCCAGCGATCCGTATTCCAGGACACGCTCCAGCACCCACAAGGGGTGTTCGTCCAGATCCCGGCTCCGAAGTCTCCGGTCCCAGAAAAGCCGCCGCAACCTTCGAACGCCCGACCCCCTTCCCCGCTTCGGAGAAGCCGATTGAATCGGAACAAGGTCTACCTGCAGGCGGCAACCCATCGCCGTGGCAAGTTTGCGCAGCGTATAGAGCTCGAACCGCTGCCACCCGTTTTCGTATCGGGAAAGGGTGGCCACGGACGTGTTCGCCCTGCGAGCGACCTGGGACAGCGTCAACCCTATCTCCCGACGGCGTTTCTTGAGTTTCTCAGAGATGTTGTTTTCGCTCATACTATTTATCATATATGATAATATATATATTGTCAAAGGCGTACCTTCCCATGTGTTTCCAGGGCTTTTTTTCCGATTGGAACTTCAAGTTTCTGTAGATATTGAACGATCCGAATAGACAGGAGGTGTGCCGCGTCAGAAAGGGGCCCCTCGAAGCGGCCTGCGGCACAGAAGGCCGCGGGTCCCCACTGCGGAAGGCAGTTGCTGAGATAATTCGGGCCTCATCGAAACGCTGATCGTAGCAGAGGAGAAAGAGCCATGGGAAACAGAAAGGGGTTCACCCTGATCGAACTGGTCATGATTATCGTGATCCTGGGCGCTTTGGCCGTTGTGGCCATCCCCAGGTACATCGACATGCAGAACGAAGCCAGGGTCTCGAGCCTCAAGTCGATTCTAGGAGCGTTCTACACGGCCAAGGCCAACATGACCCCGGCCATGGACGCAGGCATCGAGAGCCTGCAGGCCCAGGTCATGAAGGCGTGCCCGGGCTTTGCCATGGACGGCCCCCCCTCCGATGACTGGCTGAAGTGCATCGCCAAGTGGTCCATGAACGGCGACGTGCCCGAGAACCCCTTCACCGGCAAGAACGACCTCCAGGTCACCAGGGACTCGGGAAAGAAGCCCTGCGACACGATCGATCCCCAGGGCGGATGGGTATTCCAGTTCCTGGACGTCAAGGGGAAAGACGCCCCCCCCAGGATCCGCTTCTGGGCCAACTCCAGCGAGGCGGAACTGGATGGCGGAGGCACCGAGGCATGCGTGCAGCCGGGAGGCGATTAGCCGTTGGAAATCCGATGTGGGATCCAGGTGTTCAGGATTCGCGGAACGGGATCCGGATGATCCGGCTTTTTGCAATCATACCGGCGCTACAAGAACCGGCGTTCCGGAGATCTCACCGGGTTGCCGGGGGACTCAGCCGAAGCGCCAGCTGAACCGCCAGCCGAAGATCCACGCCACATCCCGGGGCGTCCAGGTCGCCGGGTTCACGATCAGCTGGATGTCCGGCGACATGGTGATGGAGGGGAAAACCAGCATCCGGTAGAACGCCTCGAACCAGATTTCATCCCGGTGCCCTACCGGGTCTCCCCACGCCACACCGATCCCGAACCGGTCCTCGTCCCGCCCGAAGGGGCGGTCGAACCCGAACCCGCCGGACACGAACCACCGGTAGGAAGCGGTGCCGGGGTCCCCGTAGCTTGCACGCAGCCAGGTCAGCACATTGCCGGGAAAATTCTGATTGAAGGAAAGCCCGAAACCGGATCCCGAAACCCCTGTCACCCAGCTCCTGACCCCGAAAAACCGGTACTGGCCGGCGAGCTTTTTTCCACCCATCGTCACGGCGGGGTAAAAATTCACACCGTAGTACACGTTGGGCTCCATGTGGTCCATCGTCTTAAAGGGATCCTTCTCGCTGTCCGGCCCGTTGTTGGCGCCGTTCATGAGCATGGCCTGCAACTCGAGCCAGGGGACCGGCTTGACGTTCACCGTACCCGCGCGGCTCTGCCCGGCAAGCTGGAAAGCACGGTTCTGACAGAAGTTCGAGGCGGTGAAGTTCTGGGTTTCATCCTGTGCCAGCGAGTTGAGATCAAAATGGTACCAGGAGTGGTCGTATCCGAAGCGGAGCATGATCTTGTAGTCCCACAGCGCCTGGATGATCAGGAGACGGTACAGGTAGATGGAGGTGTTCAGACCGGCGTTGTTCGCGGCCTCAATCGTGCCGATACTGTTTTTCAGGTCCGAACCGTAGGGCTCATCGATAAACGTCCCGCCCCTTGCGTTGGCGACGATCAAGGTGCTCTTCGTCAGGTGGCAGGCCAGGTTCAGGTCAAAACGCCACTGGGTCATCATGTGGGGTTCGCCGTTGATAACATCCGGCGCGCCCTGGACCCACAAGGTGATGTCGTTCCACACGTTGATCCGGTTGTTCACGTTCAGGTGGTCCCGCGCCTTCACAAGCGGACTGTCGAGAAAGAAAATCGGGTTGACATGGAAGAGCGCGTCCTCCCGGTCCGGATATTCGTGGGGCCAGGGCGGATCCGTCTCCGGGGGGAGGTTCTCCCTTTCCAGGTGGAGCTTCGCCCAGTTGACACCCAGGACTTCCCCCGGGGGGAACAGGAACGCCAGTCCCACGGTGAGCACCAGACAGAGGCAGGCCTGAAAGAGGGTTCCGGGCCATCCCTTCCTCCGCGTCGCCGGTACGATCATTTGATTCCTCCGCTTCTCGGGTCCCGGGCTGCAGGACGGTCGCCATCGCTTCCCTCCTACCTAGTCCGTTTCCATCCAAAGCGCAAGCGGAACGCACGGCGGGGTTGGGTCCGTTCCGTGAGGGAAGGCGGGACAGGAAGGGAGAGGATGTTCTGTTCAGCCGCCGGGTTTCCCGGGTTTGTCGTCCGGGACGACCACCCCCAGCCAGCGGGCGCACGGAACCAGGGTCAGCCCCTGAACCACCACCGAGGTCAGCACGATGAAGAAGATCACGTGGAAAACCTGGTCCGCGCCCGCAAGCCCATAGGAAGCGGGAAAAGTCGCCAGAACAATCGGCACGGAACCGCGCAGTCCCACCCAGGAAACATAGGCCAGCTCGTTCTTCCGGGGGCGAAACGGCAGCGAACAGAGGGCCACGCTGACCGGACGGGCGCAAAACATCAGGAAGAACGCCATGGCCACGGATACCCCGGCCACCGGCAGGAGTTTCAAGGGCGAGACCAGCAGACCGAGGACGATGAACATGGCGATCTGCATGAGCCATGACAGGCCCTCGTGGAAGGTCAGGATCGCGTCATGCCCCACCCGGATACGGTTTCCGATGACCAGCCCGGCCACATAAACCGCCAGGAATCCGTTCCCGTGTAAACGGTGCGCCGCCCCGAATGCGGCCAGGCCCAGGGCCAGCACCAGGATCGGATAGAGCCCCCGGGTAGAGAGCCTGATCCGGTTGGCGACGATCACGCCGCAGAACCCTACCAGGCCGCCGACCACGCCGCCGACCATAAACTGAATTACGAGCTCACCCACGACCCCGGCGGAAGAGGCGCCCGCATGCGTCATGATCCCGAGGATGGCCACGGTCAGCAGCACGGCCATGGGGTCGTTGCTCCCGGACTCGAACTCGAGCAGGGAACGCAGGCGGCGCAGGGGCTGCACCGGGCTGGTCCGGTACACGGAAAAAACAGCCGCCGCGTCCGTGGAGGAAACGATGGCGGCCAGCAACAGGGCTTCCGTCCACGTTACGCCTCTCGGACCAAGATCGAAGGTCGTGTAGGTTCCGAGCATGAACCAGGCAAAGGTGCCCAGCAGCAACGCCGTGACCACCACCCCGGCCGTGGCCAGGAGCAGCCCCTGCCCGAGCACGGGCCTGACCGCCTTCCAGTCGGTGTCCAGGCCGCCCGCAAACAGGATGACGAGCAGCGCCACGGTTCCGATGACCTGGGCGGTTTCCGGCGATCCGAACACGATCCCGCCGACCCCTTCCGAACCGGCAAGCATGCCGATGCCCAGGAACAGGAGCAGGGAAGGAAGTCCGAGTCGATCGGACAACTTGCTGGACAGGGTTCCGGCAAGGAGCAGAACACCCGCGATGAGAATGGCCGATTCAAGGGTCATCACGGAACTCCTCCGGGCAACCGGGCAGGCCCGCGCAACACGCCGCGGCAGACACTCGAGGCACCGACGGGGGCAACCTTCCGGAGATCGATCTCAGAACGTGATTTTCCCTCCGGATCACTTCTTCCAGGTTCCCCCGGATTCCAGCCAGTTCTTGTAGTTGTTCACCACCCGGGGCAGGTCCTTGGATGTGACATATCTTCGGATGAACCCAGGCACCTTCATGCCCACCGCCGTGTTGGTCAACCCGTAGTCGAAAAGGGTGGTGTCCGGGGTTACGGCGATGAAGTGGAAATACCCCTGGGAGGCCTTGATATCGCTTTCCCGGGATTCATCCAGATTGAAGTCGATCCGGTGAGCCACGGGGTCGATGGTGTACAGGATGTAATACCGGATCGTCTTCAGTTTAAAGTCCAGTTCCTTGTACACCGATGTCCTCCCGTCCTCCATGACCCCCAGCACTTTGCTCACCGTCTTCCTGGGGAAATAGAGCTTGTGAGACTCGATGTCGGCAAAACGTGTGAAACACTCTTCCACGGGGGCGTGGATCAGCACGAACGCTTTGGCGCCCCCGCTGGGATTGTCGCTTTTCTCGCCCTCCACCTCGTGCTCGTAGACAGCCTCACCGTCCAGGAGCTCCTTTTTCTGCTCCGGGGTGAACCGGTCCAGTACCGGGGAAGAGGCCACCGCCGGCCCGAAGGCGGGGTCCGCCGAGCGGGCGGGCACCAGCGAGAAAAGAAACAGAAGCGAAAAAGCGATCAGCAGGAAAGCCGGCTTGGTATTTTTCTTGTGATCCATCTTGAATGCACTCACGCCTTCTTCTCCCATGTTTCCACCATCAATGAATCTCGTCAGATCCCCAAACATCTTTTATGGAGTAAAAATGCTACCACCCTGGAGGTACGCGGGTCAAACCGTACCAGGGAAACCAGCATCTTTTTCCTGTTTTGACTGATATTTTTTTTGTTGACAGGTTTTTTCAATTTTTGCATAATTAATTATACGTTTTTGTATATGCAGATACACGAGGCTCTGGTTCACGCCAACCATTTTGTTTCAATAAGGTTTTTCGATCATGCGGATCCGGGAGGTCGTGAAAGAAACCGGGGTGTCCCGGGAATTGATCCACCATTACCTCCGGCAGGGCCTGCTCCCGCAGCCTGAACGGAAGGGCCTTTATTCCGAACGACAGGTCCTTCTCCTTCGCCTCCTGAAAAAGCTGCGTGAAGATCACCATCTGCCGCTGGAGGTGATCCGAAGCGTATTTGAAATTTTCCAATTCGACCCGGACCGCCTGGAACCGTTCACCCTGGCGGATTCCCTGAACAACCGCCTGACCAACCTCACCAACGGCGGGGACATCTTCTCCGCGACCCTCACCTCCGTTGAAATCGTGAAACAGGTGGGCATCTCGCCCGACCGACTGAAGGAGTACATCGAGGCAAAACTGGTTCTCCCGGTGAAACAGGACGGGGAAGACCGGTATTCCGTATACGACATGAACATCATCGCCCTGTGCGAACGCGGAACCCACCTGGGGATCCCGTTCCACTCCCTTCGAAATATCTGCGCCTACGTTCGAGTCGCTTTTGAACTGGAACACATGTTCCTCTTCGAAACAGCACGCAAGGCTCCCCATGACCAGAAGCAGGTACTGGGCGAAATTTTTGTTCGACAGGAGATCATCACGCGCTTCATTCAAAACCTGGTCCAATCCCTGATCTGTCACCGCCTTTCCGATCTCGTGACCCTGACAAGCGAGATCAGCGGCTCTCTGGACAGTGTTCTGTTCCGGCCGAGTCCGGTGTTCCTGAAGAGGCACGGCCTGGACCGATCCATTGAAGTCGTGCAGGAGAACCTGTGCAGATCCCCCGACGAGACCGGTCTCTGGCGATATGCCGCGCGCCTGATGCTCCACGCGGGCCGGTTTCGGGAGTCGATCTTCTTTCTCGAGCAGGCGTTGTTCAAATGGCCGGACGATCCCTCCCTTCTGGCCCTTCAGGGAAGGGCCCTGATCCTCTCGGGCCTCCACGAGCGGGGTGTGGAGGTGCTGAAAAAACAGGACGCCTCCTCCCAGCCGGACCCCCTGAGTCCCGTGTTCCAGGCGCTCTGCCTGCTCAGCAGGACCCAGGAAGAGGCGGGGAACGAACCACCGGTCTCCCAGGCGCTCCAACTGCTGGATCTCATCGAACAGGCCCGGGAAACGGCGCGGGATGCAACATGGGAAGTTCGGACAGAGGTCCGGATGATCGCGGGCTGGGTCTTGAGTTCGATCCCCTCCACTCTTCAGGAATCGGACAACGGCCCGGGACTTCTCCTTGAAACCCTCAACGACCTGCAGGAAGACGGCAGCGAGAAATCACGGATCCCCGGGCTGCGGGAACGCTACCTGATCAATACGGCCTACCTCCTCTTCCGCTGCGGGAACGGGAAGGCCTCCCCCGCCGGGACCCGCCGGACCGGGGCCGGGAAAGGGCCCCCCTCCACCGACGAGCTGCGCGCCCTGATCTGCAGGCTGGACCCGGCCAGCTCCTTCGCGGAAAAGGTGTTCCTGGCAAGGAACGACCACGCTGAAACAGGAGACGACGCATGAGAAAACCGGCTGTGGAGAAAAAATTCATCCGTATTTCCTACGGGGACATCGCGTACCTGGAAACCGGCTCGTCCCCCAAACCCCCGGTCCTGTTCGTGCACGGGATCCCCACCTCCAGCTATCTCTGGCGGGAAGTGATCCGTTTCCTGCAGAACGATTTCCATTGCTATGCCCCGGACCTCATGGGCCTGGGGGACACGGACGTGGACCCGGCTTCGGACTGCTTCCACATGGATGCCCAGGCCGAGATGCTGCTGGAGTTCATGAAGGCCCAGGGGCACGAGACGTTCAGCGTGGTCTGCCACGACCAGGGGGGCGCGGCGGTCCAGGTCCTGGCGGCAAACCGCCCGGACGTATTTCAATCCCTGGTCATCACCGACTGCGTCTGCTACGACAACTGGCCCGTGCCCAAGATCGCGCAACTGCAGAAGCTGGCCCGGATCCCGGGGATCATGGACCGCACGAGCCGGATGGGCCTGTTCGATTTCCTGGAGACCCGCACGCCGCTGTCCGCCTTCCACCGGGGGGTCCACCGGCGTGACCGTTTCAGCGACGAGGCGATCCACGAGTACCTGCGCCCGCTCCGGAGCGGGACGAACCCACGGACACGCTTTCTTCGTTTTCTGCTTGCCGGCAACGAGCGCTACACCCTGCAGGCGGTGGAAGGGCTCCGGAAGTTCGACCGGCCCACCCTGATCCTCTGGGCCGCCGACGACTATTACATCTCCCCCTCCTGGGGCCGCAAGCTGCTGGACGACATCCCCGGCGCGCAGCGCATGGAGCTGATCCCGTTCTGCGGACATTTCTGGCAGGAGGAGAAGCCCGCGGAATTTTCCAGCCTCATGGGGGAGTTTCTCGCCCGCACGGTGTCACGCGCAGACGCACCGGCGGCGGCAGGCGGGAAAAAGAAAAAGGCCGCCGCCGGAAAAAAAAGGAAAAAGGGTTCCTGACAAGGTTCCAGATAGATCCGCCAACCAAGGAGGCATCCTATGCTTGAAAACCAGATCCTGCTCACCACGCCCACGTTTCCCTATCCGACCCTGCCGGCCAACGATTCATTGACCGACGCCATGGGCCAGCGGTTCACCAAGGGGGACGACATTTTCACCATCATTTCCCACACCCATTGCTTCGCCAACCACATCCTGGCACAGAACATCGACATCCCCTCCCTCATCCTGGAATATCCACGGTGGGAGGACTTCACCGCCGAGGTGGACCGGGGTTACCCCATCATCGGCATCCACGCCCTGCCGGTGCACCTGGACAACGTGATGAAGATGTGCGAATACGTGCGCCAGAGATCCCCGGCCACCAAGATCCTCCTGGGCTCCTACGGCGGGCAGGCGTTCCAGGCCAAGTACGACCAGGCCACCCAGGACCGGTACGTGGACCACGTGGTGCACGGGGAAGGGGTTCGTTTCCTGCGGGAAATGCTGGGTGAGGACACGGACCGGCCGATCCGCCAGGTGCTCATGCCCAAGGCGGGCGGGTCCCCGGCGTTCATCTCCAAGTTCCCCCGGGGCGTCATCGGCTTCCTGGTTTCCGGCCTGGG
The DNA here is from genome assembly GCA_964439795.1 of uncultured Thermodesulfobacteriota bacterium. Lineage (GTDB taxonomy): Bacteria > Desulfobacterota > DSWW01 > DSWW01 > DSWW01 > CAYTRL01. The sequence goes on along the minus strand of CAYTRL010000031.1, from coordinate 11,140 downwards.
CTGTCCCGGTGGGTGCGACTTCTGCTCCACCACCGCGCTGTTCGACCGGAAACGCGTGGAACTGCTCTCCCCCGAGGACATGGTGGAGCACATCAGCCTCTACCACGAGCACTTCCCCAGCATGACCCAGATCTTCGTGATCGAGGAAGACCACTTCCGCTGGCCCGAATACCTGATCAAGATCCGGGAGTTCTGGGAGGGGCATCCCAGCGTGGTGGAGACCCTGGACTGGTTTGCCTTCGGGTCGGTGGACCACATCGGCAAGTTCGCCCAGGAGCACGGCTGGGACGCCATTGCGGAGATCGGCATCGGTGCGATCTTCATCGGGGTGGAGTCCAAGTTCGCCGGGGAGCACGGTTACGACAAGCGCGACGAGATCGACGCGCGCGCGGTGTTCAGCCGCCTGCACGGTATGGGGATCCGCACCGTGGGCGCGTGGATCTGCGGCTGGGACTTCCACGATCATTCGAACATGTACGAGGACCTGAACTATTTCGTCTCCCTCTACCCCACGTACCAGCAACTCACGCGGCTCTCCCCGTTCCCGGGAACGGTACTCTGGGAAAAACTGCGCGAGGAGGGCCGCGTCCGTGAGGTCCCCTGGGAGGACGTGCACTTCTGGAGCGGCGCCCAGGTCAACACCACCCTGGAGCCCCACGAAACCCTGAACCTCACCGAGTACGGCTACGACCTTCTCTATCGCACCTGGGGCCCTTCCATCGCCCGGCGGCTGGACGTGACCCTGAACGGCTACGATTTCTGCATGCGGTCGAAAAACCCGATCATGCGCCGTCACAAGTCAGCCTTTTTCAAAAAACAGAGCGCCATGAACTGGACGCTCATGTACGCCGTCGAACGGTTCGCGCCCAACGGGGTGGTGCGTCGCAGGATACGGAAGATCGACGAAAAATACCGGGCCCTGATCGGGGAGCCGACTCCCGTGCAAGAGGCCCTGGCCCGGGCCATCGAGGGATTCGCCGCGGTCTCAAAAACCCGGGAGTTCTTCGATCCCATGAACCGCCACCCCAAGGAGGAGCCGTTCAAGCAGTACATCTACGACAAGCAGGGCAACGGCAACGGCAACGGCGCCATCCCCTACCGTACCGAGTGGCCCTCAAGCGCCTCCTTGAAGACACGTCTGTTGTTCCAGGCGGAGGAGATGAAATCTTCGGTACTGGAAAGGGCGCTGAAGGGCATGCGGTTCGGATCCGGGAAAAGATCGGACCCGGTAGTGGACGATTACCTGGTGAAGATGGTGCATGAACGTTCGTACAGCTCGGGCTTCTGAAGATCGGTGAAGATGTTATCCCGGGCCAAATCGGCGGTCATGCTGGTGGCAGATTTTTTTTATGCCGGATCTCCGACTCGGAAATAGCCGGACAGGGGAAAGGGAGGAGCCGATCGCAGACAGCCGACAGCTGATCGCAAGTTTCCAAGAAATGAAGCGGAAAGTGCACTTTCAAAAAACGGCAGAAAGGGTTTTATGACCCAGCTCTCCACATACCGGGACCACCGAGTGCTTCCCTTTCCCGCCCTGGCCGGGCAGGAAAACGTCAAGCAGGCCCTTCTCATGCTGGCCGTGAACCCCAGGCTCTCAGGGCTCCTGATCCGGGGGGAAAAGGGGACCGGAAAGTCCACCGCGGCCCGCGGCCTGGCCCGGCTGCTGCCTTCCATCCGGGTCCATGAGGGGTGCCCGTTCGGCTGCACGGAGGACAGTCCGCAGGCCTGGTGCCCGGAATGCCGGGCCAAAACCGCTCCCGTGTTTCTCGAAAAACCCGCTCCCTTCGTAAACCTGCCCCTGGGAATCACCGAGGACCGCCTGCTGGGCACCTTCGATCTGGAGCGCGCGCTGAAACACGGTGAAAAGCATTTCATGCCCGGACTCCTGGCCCGGGTCAACGGCGGGGTCCTCTACGTGGATGAACTGAACCTGCTGGACGACCACCTGGTGGACCTCCTGCTGGACTGCGCCGCCTCCGGGGTGAACTACGTGGAGCGGGAGGGAATCTCCACGGTCCACCCCGCCGAATTCCTGCTGGTAGGGACCATGAACCCCGAGGAGGGGGAGCTCCGGCCCCAGCTTCAGGACCGTTTCGGGCTGTGCGCCGAGATCCGGACCATCACGGACCCGGAGGTTCGCGCCGATATCATCGACAGGTGCCTGGGGTTCGAGAACGACCCCGAAGCGTTCCGGACCCGGTGGGAAGGGGAAGAAGAGGCCTTGCGGGAGAAGATCGCCAAGGCCCGCCGTATCCTTCCAAAGATCCTGCCCGGCCGGAATTGGCAAACCGCTGTGGCCTCGATTTCCACACACCTGGGCGTGCACGGCCACCGGGCCGACATCCTGATGATCAAGGGGGCCTCCACCCTGGCCGCCCTGGACGGACGCCGGGAACTGGAACCCCGGGACCTGGAAACCGCCGCCACGCTGGTTTACCCGCACCGTTTAAGGCGGATCCCCTTTGACGAAACGGACATGGACGAAAACGGCCTGCGAGAAGCGGTGCGCAAGACCCTGGACGACATCCGGGGAACCGCGAAAAAAAAAAGCCCGGACCTGACCCCGACCTGAAAAGAGACCGCGCCCCTGGAACCCCCGGAAATCCGCCGGCCGCCGGCGCACGGGAAAGCTCCGCGGACGACTGGGCGGATGCGACCCCGGGCCCCCGCCCAAAGGGCCCCACCGATCCCGCTTCCGGGGAAGGCCTCTTCCATACCGGGCTGTGGGGACCGGCGGGTCCGGTCCCCGCTGAACCGGAGGGGGCCGTCCGCATCTTGTCACCGCATACCCTGGAACTCCTGCCCCGGGATCCGGAAACCCGAAATGCTCCTGCGGGCATCTCGGCCTGGCAGGGGAGGGGGTCCGCGACACGCAGCAGGATCAGCCCTCATCCGTTCCGGGGCCGCCACACGGGGGCCGTCCCGGCGGCACAGGGCGACCACGACCTGGACTGGAACGCCAGCATCCGGGGAGCCGCATTTCACCAGCAGACCCGGAAGGTCCCGCGGGGCCCGGCCGTCTCGATCCGGCCCCGGGAATTGCGGCGAAAGCTGCGCAGGATCCACCCGGGAAGGCTGCTCCTCTTCCTGGTGGATATCTCGGGTTCCATGGGCGAGGGGCACATGGGTCTGGCCCGGAAGGCGGCGCTGCTGCTGCTGGAAAAGGCCTACGTAAAACGGGACCGCGTGGCGGTGGCAGCGTTCCGGAACCGCACGGCCGAGCTTCTCGTCCCGCCCACCAGCCGGGCGGAAACGGTCTCGGATACACTGACCTCGCTGACCTGCGGCGGCCTGACGCCCCTTGCCGCGGGCCTCTCCGAGGCGAAACGGGCGCTGGACCGTGCCCGGCACGGCAACCCGGCTCTTGAATCGTTTCTGATTCTCATCTCCGACGGCCGGGGCAACGTAGGCTCGGCGCCCGGATTCGAGCGGATGCACCGGGAGATCGAGGCCCTTGCCCGCACCCTGTCGGCCGGGGACCGGTTGACCACCGTATTCTTCGACACCACGGAACAGGGCAAGGAAGATTTTCCCGCCCGATGGCTGGCCGAACGCCTGAACGCACGCCGGTTTCTCCTCTGGAAGATGCTGTGCGCCGGCCGGGACCCCGCCGAGGAAATGTGGAAGATCATGAGATAACTTCCCCGGAAAACCGTTAGGATATGAACCCTTGGGACTGTGTTTGTTCCGGGCCCGGTGGAAGACGGACCCGGGCCGTGCCGCACAAGGAAAGGGCGTTCTTGTGTTGAAAACGTATTGACAATTCTTTTTGCTCTTCATACAATTCTATGTATATCCATTCTACTTTTCTGAAGCATTCCCGCCCCCGTTCGATCCAGGAACCGCACCCCAAAAAGGCTGCCGGTTTCGGCAGGGGAAAGATGACACGATTCTGCAAATACATTGCGGTCCTGGTGGCGCTTTGCTTCCCCGGCCTTCCCTCACCCGGCTCGGCGGCTCCGAATCAGCCCTCCCAGACCGGGATGGACGGGCCCCCGCAGCAGGACATCATCTACTTCCTGAACGGTGACGTAATGAGCGGGGAGGTCCTCAACAAGAGCCTGCGCCTCCTCACGCCCTATTCCCTGATTGAACTTCCGCTGCGGAAATGCGCAGAGGTCTCCCTTGAAACCGCCCAATCGAAGCTCACGACATTGATCACCGTGAACGAAAACCATCTCACCGGTATTTTCGTGGACCGGGAGATCCGTTTTCGACCGATCCTGTCCGGATCCTCCGAGGGGATCCCCACGGAGAAGATCGAGCGGATCCTCCTTCGGCAGCCTCCGGGCAAGCCGTGTCTTCTGGACTCCCTTTCCCGGACCGGCCTCCTCTTTGTCATGGCAAACCACGACCTGTTGACAGGAACCCCGGAGGAAGAGGGGCTGAGGCTGTGGATCGATGGAAAAGAGTTCCGGGTACCCTTTTCGGATGTAAAATCCGTGGTGATCGAGGACGGAAACCCCCTCGAGGCTCGTGTGAAGCAAAAGAACGGCACCTTGCTGCAAGGCGTGCTGGAAACCGAGGACATCACGTTGCAGCTGGATGCGGGTGTGAGGATCGAAAGGATCCCCATAGACGGGTTCGACAGGATCTTCACGGACACAGGCATGCAGCAGGAACCCGAAAATTTCGTATCGAAAAATCTGCCGGCAACGATCACCAACTCTATCGGTATGAAACTCCAGCTGATCCAAGCCGGTTCGTCCCGGACGGGTTCGGGCGGGGCGAACGAGGAGGAAAGCCCTCGTAATGAGATCGCCCTGTCGGAACCGTATTACATCGGCGCGTACGAGGTGACCCAGGAACAGTGGACTTCGGTGATGGGAAGTAATCCGTCATACTTCAGCGATCCGTCGCGGCCCGTGGAGATGGTATCGTGGAACGATGCCAGGGAGTTCTGCCGGAAGCTGTCCGCCATGGAACGTGTCGAATACCGACTGCCCACAGAGGCGGAGTGGGAGTTTGCATGCCGGGCAGGCACCACGACAGAATACCCCTGGGGAAACACGTTTCAGGGGGAGTACGCCTGGTGTTCAGACAACAGCGGAGGGAAAACGCAACTCGTGGGAACCCGGAAAGCAAACCCATGGGGCCTGTACGACATGTCAGGCAATGTGTGGGAGTGGTGCGAGGATCTCTACGCCCGGCACGCCGGAGAGCAGACCGATCATCCGCCGGGAAACGGGGGCTCCGACCGGACCCTGCGGGGAGGCGGCTGGTTTAACGTCCCGGAACGGTGCCGGTCCGCGAGCCGGGATTACCGCAACGCGGACTACAACCTCAGCAGCTTTATCGGATTCCGTATCGTTCGGTCCCCCTGAACCCGAAGAAGGATGATACCAGATGAACGCTTCAACCATTCTTGAACTCCTGTCAGGCAATATCGTGGCCATCGGATGGGGTCTCGTGATCATCGCATCCCTTCTGCTCATATACCGCTACGGGTTGCGCCCGCTTGAACCCCGTTCCTCGGCCGTTTTTGTGACGGCTCTGATTCTGCTCATATCGGTGGGCCCGTTTGCGATGTTCTACCTCTACTCCCTGCCCAAGGTACGAGCCGACTCGGCAGCGGAATTCAACCGGGTACGGGAAAAACTGGCGATGATCGATCTCGACAACGTCAAGCAGAACGATCTTTCCGTAGCATACCAACGGGAGAATGCGGACCTGAACAGGACGCTGATCGAACTGCGGGCGCAATCGGAAAGCCTGAATAACCGGTTCGCCGATCTGGAAAGCCGGAACGAGAAGCTGAAACGAAAAAACACCGCCTATCAAGACGAGAACAGCCGGCTGAAAAAAAAGGTGGCTTCCCTCGAGAAAAATTCCCGGCCGAAACCGGACAGGACGCCTCCATCCGGCCGGAAAGCCGAAAAGCGTGGTCCCTCTGAAAAACCTTCCATTTACATGGTTTCCATAACGACCCCGGAAAGGAACCAGTCGCTCTGCCGGTCGATCGAGTCGGCGTTGAAACGGAAGGGGTTCCAGATTCAAAGCATCATCCCGATGGAGGTGAATGAAAGCCGGCTCGTTTATTATTCCGAATCCAACGAAGGCAAGGCCAAAATCATTGCTGCACTCCTGAAGCGGGAATATGATATCCATGTTCGACTGAAACTGTCACAGAACCGCAGCCGCAAGAACAGTTTTCAAATCTTCCTGAAACCTTAGACACATGAATCAGAGGGGTGGAAAAATGACAGCAAACAGCCTGTGTTGTGGAAGCGGCAAACGTTTTCTCGGGATCCTGTTGCTGGCCGTGGCCGTGGTATCCCTGTTGCCCGGATGTCTCCCGCGGGTGATTCCCATTCAGACCGCACGCATTACACAGATGGAGTTCTTCCGGCAGTATTACAATTTTCGCGACGCGGAACATGCCAAGGAGGTGTTCACGAAGATATTGGGCGAAAAGAATATAGAAGTGCTGCTCGATCACTACGCCTATGGAGACGCCATCGACGACCTGCTTACCCACCAGGTCGAGATGCAGGGGTCCATCATCTTTACGATCTCCCTTTCCCCGACGAATATCGATTCGTTTTTCACCGAAGGTACGGGACGCTATTTTGCCGTGCGCAAGACGACGAACGAATTGGCCCTGACCGGCGACGTCATGATCAAGAGCACCCTATTCAACATGAACGATCTTCACCGAGGGGAGTTGCGGATCGCCACACAGCATTACCATCTCCGGTATTTCGCCCCGGGCGAAACAAACTATGCCAACCCGGTCCCCATCGATTTCATTGTGAAAATGCGAACCATCTCGAAAAAAGACAAGGTCTACAGCATCGATTATGACGCCAAACATCCGGTCATTTTCGAAGACGAGCAGATCGGGTATCTGGAATTCGACAAAACCACGCCTCGCGACGACAAGCTGATTGACCTTCGGGGACTGGAAATGGTCCGGGACGATTATCGGAAAATGTTTAAAAGGATTCGGGAGAAGGAATCCGAGTAACCGCGGGCAGGGATCAGGTCTCGCATTTCCGGAAGCGGCTTGGAGCCTTGACGGCCTGGACCTGGCACGCTCTTTGCTTTAACTGTAAGCAACACGCATCAATGCCTGGGAAAACGGCTATTCCGTGACAGATCCGTAACCGATCTTGTTCGGAGTACGAAACCCGTTACGGAGACGAAAAACGTCAGGAAAAAGCCGTAAAACGGCACAAGTTCTATCCGCCCTTCCCCTCCCGGTCAAAAACCTCACCGGAAGTCCGGCCAAAAAACTTTCAGTTCCAACCTGTTACAAACTCTCCTTGTTTTTTCGTTTCAGAAGCCCTTCCTGGTACGATTCTTGATAGTTCTTTACCACGCACCGAGAATCCTCCTCCAAGAAAGGGCGAAACCATGAGAAAAACAACTTTGATAAGCACCCTGTTGGTTGTCGCCGCATCCATGGTTCTGTCCGTCCCCGGCGCATGGGCGGGCTGCGGATGCGATCACCCGACCCCCTGTCCCGCCCCGGTCCTCCCGGCCTTCGGCTCTCCCGGTGATTCCATTTTTCTCACCGGGTCCGGGTTTTCCACCGAGGAACCGAACGCCGTGCAGTTCAAAACCGAAAGGGAAAAACAGGAGACAGAAGCCGTCGCCGTTGACCCCGAGCACATGAAAGTGAAGGTACCGGCTGATAAGGCCAAGAAGAAAAAGAAAGTCATGGTCGGCCCTGCCGCCATCAAGGTGAAGACCCCCTCCGGGGAAACCGTGAGGTATTCCGAGGATGAGTTTACCTGCCTGGGGAGCCCTCTGGTCCTGGAGGAGGGGGAAGGACACTTCGAGTTCAAGAAGGTCACCCTGGCCGTGGACACCACCGGGGTCCTGCACGTCCCGCTGGACGTGAGCCGCGTGGTTTCGGCCACGGCGTTCGCGGTGTACCTGGACGGCCTGGCCCTGGAGTTCGAGACCGATGACATCATGGTGTACAACAAACAGGGGTACAACCTGTACCTGTTCACCATGGACATCGACGGCGTGGAGAAGCAGTGGGGAGACTGGTACCCGCCCAAGGCTCTGGATGGGCTAAAAGGCGGCGACTCCAACATCTTCACCTACTGGCGTCACGATTTCGTGGAGTACAACAAAGCCCACTCCCATGGGGGAGAGCTCTCTCCCGTCACCGAGGCTGAGAAAGACTTGACGCTCCTGCACCCGGACGGCACGGTGCACGTGGACCACGACCAGCTGAACGTGGTGGTGGCGGGCACCGTGCGCGGCAAGCCGGTTCCGGCCGGCAGCCAGACGGTCACAGTGCACATCCTCCAGCTTCAGACGGAAAACCCGGACGTTTTCGAAACGCTCTCCAAGCAGGAGTGGAAGGAACTGAAAAAGGCCAGGACGAAGATCAAGAGCAAGTAAACCCTGATCGAAGTCCGGCAGGAGACCCTGCCGAAACACCAAGGATCGACGAAATAAAAACCGCCCTTTCCCGACCCATCCGGAAAGGGCGGTTTTCTTTTGTCGCGGGGCAACCTGCAGCCCTGTCGTCCGTCCGGAGATTGCATGCAGGATGAGAGCGCAGAGGAACATGGGCCCGATCCCGGTTTTTCCCGGATGATACGGCCCCGGGTTTACCCCGCGCATTCCCGGTAGAGTTGTTCCAGGGTCCCGGAGGTGCGCGTGATGTCGTGTTCACCACGGAACGCCTCGTCCGGGACAACGGCCGACAGCGCCCCCCTCCGCTTCGGGTCGATGGCCGATTCCAGGGTCCTGCGCAGGCTTTCCGGGTTCCCGTTCTCGAACAGCAGGCCGTTCTTGCCGTCCGTGACGATCTCCCGGTTTCCGCAGGCGTTCGAGGCCACGATGGGAAGGTTGCTGAAGGCCGCCTCCAGCAGGCATACGGGAAGCCCCTCCCAGCGGGAGGGAAGAACAAACAGATCGCTGGATTTCATTATCCGGCAGGCATCGATCCGCTCCCCGGGAAAACGGATCATGTCGGTCAGCATCGCTTCTTCGGCCCGTCTTCGAATGAGGGGCCGCTCTTCCCCGTCCCCCACCAGGACAAATACGACACGAGCTTTCCGGAACCTGTCCCGGCCCAACCGGATCGCCTCCAGGAGAAGATCGTACCCTTTTTGAAAATCGAACCGGGCCACGGTGAGAAAAACGACGGCGTCCCGGGGAAGATGGAGTTCCCGCCGCAGGGCCTCCCGGGAACCGCAGGCTTCCTCCAGGGACCGGATGTCCACCCCGTTGGGGATACGAATCACATTTTCCAGTCCGTAACGGGAGCGTAAGTACGATTCATCCTCCCGGGAGACGGCGATCACACGGTCCACCCTGCGGAAGAACCGCCTTTCCATCCAGCCCCGGAGATGCTTCCCCGCCCGGCCCCGAACTCCCCGGAGGTGGTCGTATTTACGCACGTGCAGGCCGTGGGCCGTGAACAGGAGAGGCAGCCCGCCGGCGGGCAGCGGGAGGGAACAGAAATGAACCAGGGGCCGCAGGTGGTGGAAGTGGATCAGATCCGGCTTCAGGCCCATGAGGTGCGCCCTCCCGAACCCGTCCGAGTACACGGTCGTATTGTCCAGCCCGAGGAGCCGCCGGGGGTCTCCCCCTTTTGCGGAAACCGAGAAACGGACCCGGCGCAGGGCCTTCACGGTCTGAAAGAGCTGTTCCAGTCCGCCCCCGGTCTGAAAGGTATCCGTGACCAGTGCAACATGCATTCTTCATCCCCCCTCCCTCACCTCGGAGGAAACTCTATCTCATCAAGGGCTGTACGATCAACAAAGTTCGTTCCATCAATCTGCACGGCCTTCCCTGTTGTCAACCTCGGCCCGGAACCGGTATGCTTTCCCTATCCCCGCCCCCGGCACCGGCGTTCTTCGCACCATCCGGAGGCGGCCTCACAGGTTGCCGTACAAGGGTCCGCACGCGTGCTGAAAAACACAGACATCCTCTACCTGGGCGTGAACGCGTGGGACTCCATCGTGCAGCGGCCCCAGCACCTGGCCCGGGGCCTCTCCGAAAGCAACCGCGTACTGTACGTGGATCCAAGCGCGTTCTCGGTGTTCACGAGCCTGCGCCTCTCGTTCCGGGGAACCGGGAGCGAAAAGACCCGGCGGTCCGGATTCCGGCGTTTGAGCGGATCCCTGTTCGTGTTCACCCCCCCTCCGCTCCTCCCGTTCAGCCTCTGGTCCATGACAAGTAACCGCTGGAACGCCTGGATCGTGGCCCGCATGCTTTCCCGGGTCTTTGTCTCCCTCCGGTTCCGGCCCGGCCTCCTCTGGGTGTCCTCCCCCTTGGGCTGGCCCATGGTGGAGCAGATCCTTGCGAGGCGTGTGTGTTACGACTGCCTGGACAACTTTCCCGCCTTCTACCCGGACCGGAGGGGGGCCCTGCTTGCCCGGCAGGAGGACCGGCTCCTCAAACAGGCGGATGCGGTTTTTGCCACGGAGAAACAGCTGGCGAAAAGATGCTCCTCCCGGAACCGGAATGTGCATCTTGTGCCCAACGCCGTGCACCCAGGCTTTCTGGAACGCACACAGGCCCCCTGCCCCTCTGACCTGGCCGAACTGAACCGTCCGGTAGTGGGCTACGTGGGGGCCCTGTCTCACTGGATCGACTTCCGGTTGATCCGGTATCTGGCAGAGGAACGGCCGTCATGGTCTTTCGTGCTGATCGGGCCGGGAAGGAAGGAGGGGACCCTGGCCGGGTTGCCCAATGTTCACTGGCTCGGGCCCAGGGCTCACGAGGATCTTCCCGCCTTCCTGGACCGGTTCGATGCCTGCCTGATCCCGTTCAGGGACAATGAGCTTACCCGAACGGTGAACCCGGTAAAACTCTACGAGTATCTTGCCCGGGGAAAACCCGTGGTGGCCACAAACACCCCGGCACTGGAGCCGTTTTCTCATGTCTGCTCCCTGGCCTCCAGCAGGCGGGAGTTCCTGGACGCCCTTCAAACAGCGGTGGAAGAATCCGGCGAGTATCGGGAACAGCGGATCCGGGAACGGGTCCTGATGGCATCCAGGAACACCTGGCAAGACCGGCCGGACCAGGTGTGCAGGATCCTCGGGGACCTGCCCGGATAATCGTCCTGCATCCTGTGGCCAGTACAAGAGGCTGTCGATACTTATCCCTGCCTCTCCTGATTCAGAAATGTTAGCACCTCCTCAATCAGTGATGACGGCTCGGATAG
>CAYTRL010000030.1:0-25502 GCA_964439795.1 uncultured Thermodesulfobacteriota bacterium | reverse complement strand
CCCTCCGTGCCCGCAGGGGCCGGCAACCAGGCGGGTTGAACCCATCCGAGGTGATCTTGTATCTTGGAGGCTCACCGGAAAGAGAGAGGGATCCAGATGGAAGAGCCGCTTTTTTGGAAGCCGGAGTATGATACGGGGGTCGAACGTATCGACCATCAACATCGGTATTTCCTTCAGCTGATCGACTGGCTGCTTCACCGGCTGCTGGCCTCGGAAAGCTTTCAGCTGAAGTCACGTTACATCGACGAGGTGATGAACTACGCCAGGTTCCACTTTTTGAGCGAAGAGAACTACATGAAGGATCACGGCTACCCGGAAGTGGCACGGCATGAACATCTGCACGGAAACCTGCTGAAAGAGCTGAACTACAAGGTTTCCCAACTGGAATTCGGCGACATCGATTCCCGGGATTTCGTCTTCTTTCTGAAAGAGTGGTTCATGGAACACACCGCCGGGGAAGACAAGAAGATCGGGAAGCACGTGGAAGCGCAAGAGACTGCAGCCCTGAGAGAATGATCCCGAACAGCCTTTCTGCGGGTCCCGCGCATCGGTACGAGCCCGGAACTCCCCCCCACCCTGAGGATCCGTTTTCCTTTCACCCCCCCCGGAAAGGCCCTTCCGGGAGTGGTTGCTTCGCCTTCCGTCATGCGGGAACAGGTGTCAGCGAAGCAGTTCCCGGGCCACGATGAGCCGACGGATCTCCGAGGTGCCGGCGCCGATCTCGTGCAGCTTCGCGTCCCGCCAGAGTTTCTGGATGGGATACTCGAGGCAGTAGCCGTACCCGCCGTGGATCTGGACGCCGTCGGAGCAGATCTTCGTGGCGGCCTCCGAGGAGAACAGGATGGCCGCAGCGGCCAGCTTGTCCAGTTCGGTGCCTTTTCCACCCTTCTGCCCCTCCGGACTGTCGGCAAAAGCCGCCGCCTTGTAGACCAGCAGACGGGACGATTCGGTGAGGCAGTACATGTCCGCCAGCTTCGCCTGGATCATCTGGAACGTGGATATGGGGCGCCCGAACTGGACCCGTTCCTTGGCGTACTGAATGGAATAGTCCATGGCCTGCTGCGCGATGCCCACCGACCCCCCGGCCAGGCAAATCCGCTCGATGGCCAGCCCGGATGTCATGACGTGTACGCCGCGGTTCTTCTCGTAGACCAGGTTTTCCTTCGGCACGGGCATGTCGTCGAAGATGAGCTCGGCCGTGGGGGACCCCCGCATGCCGCACTTCTTCAGCTTTTTGGAGACCGAAAACCCGGGGAACGTATTCTCCACGATGAAGGCGCTGATCCCCTTGGCCTTCAACTCCGGATCGGTCTTGGCGTACACGAGCATGGTGTCGGAGATCGTTCCGTTGGTGATGAACATCTTGGTGCCGTTGAGGATGTAATGGTCCCCCTCCTCCCTTGCCGTGGTGCGGAGTCCCATGGCGTCGGAACCGGCCCCGGGTTCCGTGAGACCTAGGGCGCCCACCTTCTCCCCGGTGGTCATCTCCGGCAGATACTTTTTCTTCTGGTCCTCGGAACCGTTTTTGTGGATGTTGTTGGCGCAAAGGTTGGAGTGGGCCGCGTAGGACATGGCCAGCCCGGGACAGATCCGGTACATCGATTCCAGGGCCAGGACCTGCATCATGATGCCCTGGGCCGACCCGCCGTACTCCTCGGCGATGGTGATCCCCAGGATGCCCAGTTCCCCGAGTTGCCGGAAAAAGTCCGGAGGCAGCCAGTCCTCTTCGTCGATCTTTTCCTGCAGGGGCCCGAGCGTCTTGACCGACCAGTCGTATACCATGTCACGCAGCATGCGCTGTTCCAGGTTCAGTTCGTACTCCATGTGCGGCGTCCTCCTTGGATTCTCGGTTCCTTTCCGGCGTGTTCATGGAAACATTGAATGTACGGCTGCTTCATCGTTTCATTCACCGGCCGGTGCTTCCTCCCGCACCATCCGCCGGATCTGGTCCAGCATGATATCCGCCGTGTCCGGCCCCACGGACATGGAATTCTCGTACTCGTAATTCCGGTTCGACGCGTACCGGCGAGGCAGGATGTACCCCAGTTCGTCGCACCCCATACAGAGCACGAACGGGTAGGGGCAATTCAGGATCGCCCGGAGCTGGACCCCCAGTTCCGGCAGAGCCTCGCCGGGCACCGTAACCATCCGCACCGGCCCGAACCCCAGCAGGGAGACCTCGGTCCGGAGGCTCCGGTCCCGGATCTCTTCCGCGTGCGCCGGAATCAGGCGCATACGCGCCGCCAGCAGAAGCTTCCGGTTTTTCAGGGGCACCCGGAACTCCCTGCGGCTGAAGCGGATCCCTCCCCCAAGTTCCACCGGCTCCGGATCCGATTCCAGGGCGCGGACAATGGTCGTTCCCAGGGTCTCCCCCAGCACGGCAATAAAGGGCTCCCCCTTCCCGGGATCGAAGCTGCCGTCGTCCCGGCTCACACCGCCGGTCACCATGCCGCCCAGGGCATGCTGGAGAAAGATCGAGACGCCTCCCAGGCGGGATTCCACGACGCGGTGCAGGTCGGTGAGAAACTCGGCGCTCACCCGCCGTCCTTCGTGTCCCAGCATCTCGGGATGGCAGGGATAATTCGAAAGAACGGCCACGGTACGATCCCGCTCGTCAAGAAACCGCAGCACCTGGATCTCGTCTTCCTTGAACCCTTCCCGTCGCACGTTCCGTGTCAGGTGGCGGGGCACCCGGGCGCTGGAAGCGAACACCCGGACCGGAACCGCGGCCCGCCGGGCCGCCTCGATACAGTCGGCTGTCCGGGAGAGGACCCTTTCCATGTACCGGGAGTCGATTCCGGAACGGAATGGCACGGCACCCAGGATGCGCGGCCCCCAGTAACCGATGGTGTCCGGCGCATCATGGGTGTGTGTCGTGAAGACAAGCACCCCGTCCCGGTCCGCGGGCTCCGGGATCCGTTTCCGGATCAGGTCCACGTGAAACTTCCGGAGTCCCAGGAGATCCAGACAGCTCAGGGAAACCGACCGGCGCCCGTCGAAGAGGAAAACTGTCCTCACGCAGAGAGGGTCCCGCACCCCCTCCGTCTTTCGGGGGCGTGCGTGCCCGGCCAGCCGCAAACCGTTCCGCCGGGGCGTGATATCCATACAGGCGGCCCCGGCTGTCCAGGACCCGCATCCATATTTCCCCACCTGGTGTCCCTTCCTGTTCCCATGATAGCACGGCAAGCGAGAAGATTGTATTCCACGGCGGAGTTCCGTTTCCACCGGGGCCGGTCGAAAGGCGCCTCCTTGACAAGCATTGTTTGCGGGAACAGGATTGCATACGACCCGGACCCGGCTTCCGCCCGGCGGACTCAGGGGTTCAGGGCCGATTTCCAGCCCGACCTTTCCAGGCCGGCAAGCCGAACCATCTACGATCATCTGTTGCAGAGGAGACACGAGGATGTCGCAGGATCCCAAGGAAGCCGCCGGAAAAAAACCCTTGCGGGTCAAGGTTCCGGAAGATGTGGCCCGGGGTGCCTATACCAATACCATGGCCGTGTTCCACACCCGGGAGGAATTCGTGCTGGACTTTCTCAACGTATTTCCCCCGGCCGGAATCGCAACCGCCCGCATCATAACCAGCCCCGGTCACATCAAGCGCATCATCCGGGCCCTGGAGGAAAACCTCAAAAGGTACGAGGAACGGTTCGGGGCTGTGAAGGAAGCCCCGCCTCCCTATACCGGCCCCATGGGCTACGCGTAACAGGCTGTCCCAAAAGCACCATCTGCGGAGCCTGTCCCGGCGAAAGCCGGGATCCAGAACCAGTTGAAAAGACTGGATCCCGGATCAAGTCCGGGATGACGGAAGCGACGGATTGCCGGTGTCCGGACACCGAACCCGCAGGATCTCCAGGGCCCGGGCCTTCTTCTGCTCCAGGGTACCGGTGAGGCGGAAGTATCCCGGGTGGGATCCGTACACACGCCCGATCCTGCGGTCCAGGGAAAGGGCCTCTGCGTGGTCCTCGCCCCGGGCGGGGTTGCCGCGGGAAAAATGGGCATAGGCATCGGGGTCCTGAACGACCTCCAGATGAAGAACCAGCGCGTATCGTTCCAGAAGGGCCTCCCGGGTCAGTTCCAGCAAAGAAGTCAGGCCAGGGAAATAGGCCAATCCATCCGCAAGCCCCCGATCACAAAGGAGAAAATCCCCCTCCTGGAGGGCAGCCTGCTCGGCCTCCCACTGCCGTTGAAACACCAGGCGCTGGAAGGCTTCCACTCCCATGCTCTGGGGTGTATGCCCCGAGAGCCTCAGGGGGGTAGCCATCTCCGGAACCTTTACGGCCCCGGCGCAACGCTCCCCCAGAACGTTCCAGAGCGTCGTCTTCCCGGAGCAGGGGCCCCCGGTGATCACTACCCGGTAGGGGTTTTTGTCCCTGGTTGGCGGTTGAAAAACAGCCATGGGCCCTGTTCTCCGGAAGACCTTTGTACGACCGCCATCCGTGGCGGGTCCGCTGCCGGCCGCCCCATGGCGGGAAATAGAAACCGGGAGAGACGCAACCCTGATTTCCGGACCGCCCTGAGGTCACCGATCCATGCCCGGAAGGCTGTTCTTCAGAACGCATCCGGGATAGGATACGTGTGATGGTACCGTTTTCCGAGCTTTTCGCAAAGAAACCTTCCCGGCCCCCGGGATCCCGCACCCATGCAGAGAGCCGCTCATGACGACCCGGAACGAGACCGGCGCCTCCCCCGGGAAAGAATCCGCCCCCGTGGTCGGGACCGGAACACCGCCATCGCTGGTTCCCGTGCTCCTGGCCGTGTTCACCGTGATGCTGGGTCTGGGAATCATCGCGCCCCTGCTTCCCATGTACGCCCGGGACCTGGGAGCGGACGGACTGATGCTGGGGGTCATCTTCTCCGTCTTTTCCCTTTGCAGGACGCTTTTCACTCCGATCAGCGGGATCTACTCGGACCGGTGGGGACGAAAGTACTTCATGCTTGCCGGGCTGGGCATGTACTGCCTGGTGTCCCTGGCGTATATCCAGGCCAACACCATCCCCCTGCTCATCATCGTACGTATCCTGCACGGGCTGGCCGCCGCCCTGGTCATACCGGTGGCCAACGCGTACGTGGGCGACCTGGCTCCCCGGAACCAGGAGGGAACCTACACCGGCCTGTTCCTGGTAAGTTTCCTGCTGGGGTTCGCCCTGGGCCCCGCCCTCGGGGGCATCCTGTACGACCGGCTGGGGATCATATGGTGTTTCCTCACGCTGGGGTTCCTGGCGCTTCTGGCCTTCCTGCTGACGCTGCTGAGCATCCCGAACCTTTCGACGGTCCCGGAACAGCAGACAAGCACCCCCGGGGAAGAGACCCGCAGCGTGCTGAAATCACCTTTCATCCTGGCCCTGCTGGTGTTTACCCTGGTGAGCGCCCTGGGTCGGGGTTCGATCATCTGCTTTCTGCCGATCCTGGCCACGGAAAAGCTCGGCATGTCGGCCGGGCTGCTGGGAACGGTGATCACCACGAACCTGGTGCTCGCCGCCATCCTGCAGCTGCCCCTGGGCATGCTGGCGGACCGTTTCAACCGGAAGTTTTTTCTGCTGGTCGGCACACTGCTCTCGGGCGCCATGTTCGCAGCGGTCCCGTTTGTCACCGGGTTTCTCAGTCTTTTCCTTGTGAATATCATCATGGGAGTCTCCATGGCACTGGTGCTGCCCGCCAGCCAGGCCATGGCGGTGTCGGCGGCCCGGGGCAAAGGGATGGGCAAGGTGCTCTCCTTCCTGCAGAGCGCCACCGGGGCCGGTTTCGCAGCCGGTCCGCTCTTGTCGGGCCTGATCTACCAGGTGGCAGGGATCGATCCGGTCTTCTATACTTGTGCCGGGTTTCTTGCGGCCGCGGCGGTGTTCGGCTTCCGGTTTTTGAAGGTTCGCCATTGAACCGCGGGAAAAGGCGTGCTAAGTTCATTGTACAGTTGAAAAACAACCGAGGTGGGGAGGGCCCCCGCGGGATGGGTCTGCGGGAAAAAACGATGGAGCCATTACTTCCACCAGGGGAGGAAGCGTATGAGCTGGGATAACCAGCAGGGTCCGTGGGGCAAGAACCAGCGCCCCCCGGAGATTGATGAAATGCTGGAAAAGCTTCAACAGAAGTTCCGGAACCTATTCGGAGGGAAACAGACCCCTTTGATCTGGATCGTGATCGTTGCGGCCCTGCTCCTGTGGCTGGCAACCGGGATCTTCAAGGTCACCCAGTCCGAGGTGGGCGTGATCCAGCGGTTCGGAAAGTACAACCGCACCGTGGGGCCCGGCCTGCACTGGAAGATGCCGGCCAGCATCGAGAAGGTCACCAAGGTCAACGTACACAACGTCTACACCGAGGAGTTCGGGCTTCGGACGGTCCGGGCCGGCGTGCGCACCGAATATGCCCCGGAGAAGCAGTACGAACACGAATCGCTCATGCTCACCGGCGACCTGAACTGCGTGCTCGTGCCGTGGGTGGTGCGATACCAGGTGGGGGACCCGGTCAAGTTCCTGTTCAAGGTGCGGGATGTGCGAAGCACGCTGCGGGACCTGGCGGAGTCCACCATGCGGCAGATCGTGGGCGACCACAGCCTGGATGAGGTCCTCACCAAGCGCGAGGAGATCGCCTCCCTGTCGCAGGCCTCCCTGCAGGAGAATTTGAGCGCCGCGGAAACCGGCCTGTTCTTGCAGACCATCGAACTGGGAAGGACCAACGTCCCGGGACCGGTTCAGCCGTCCTTCAACGAGGTGAACTCGGCCATCCAGGAAAAGGAGAAGCTCATCTACGAGGCACAGGGCGCTTACAACAAGGTGATCCCCGAGGCCCGGGGACAGGCGGGCAAGATGATCCAGGAGGCCGAGGGGTACGCCGTGGACCGTGTGCAGAGGGCCAAGGGGGACACGACCCGCTTTCTGGATCTGTATGAGGAGTACCGGAAGGCCAAGGACGTGACCCGCCAGCGGCTTTACCTGGAGGCCATGCAGAAGATGCTTCCCCAGTTGGGTAACAAATATGTCATCGACGCGGATCAGAAGGGGCTGCTCCCCCTGCTGAACCTGGGTGGAACAGGGAACCCGGCCGGAAAGGGGGACCAGCCATGAAATATTCTTTTCCCATCCTCATCGCAGCCCTTCTGCTGGTGGTCCTGGCCGGCGGAACGGTGTTCGTGGTGAACGAAACCGAGCAGGTCATCGTCACCCAGTTCGGAAATCCGGTCCGGGATCCGATCCAGGAACCCGGCCTCTACGTAAAAATCCCCTTCATCCAGGATGCCAACTACTTTCCGCGGAACATCCTGGAGTGGGACGGGGACAGCAGCCAGATCCCCACACTGGACAAGACCTACATCAAGGTGGACACCTTCGCCCGCTGGAGGATCGTGGACCCCCTCATCTACTTCAGGAAGGTGACCAACGAGACCGCCGCCCAGGTCCAGCTGGACAGCATTCTCAACTCGGAGACCAAGAACTTCATCCAGTCCCTGCCGCTCATCGAGACGGTCCGGAACTCGGTGCGTGAAATGGAGATCCTGTCCAGTTATTCCGCGGACCAGGAGAAACCCCTGCCCTTTGTAACGGAGATCGAGGTGGGCCGGGAGAAGATGACCCGCCTGATCATGGAGAAGGCGGCCCCCAAGGTGGAGAAACTGGGCATCGAGCTGATCGACCTGGGCATCAAGAGGCTGAACTACATCCCGGACGTGCAGAGAAAGGTCTTTGAACGGATGATCGCGGAACGAAAGCAGATCGCCGAGAAGTTCCGCTCCGAGGGGCAGGGGGAAAGCCGGGAGATCGAAGGAAGCATGGAAAAGGAGCTCAAGACAATCCAGGCCGAGGCCTACCGCAAGAGCCAGGAGATCAAGGGAAAGGCGGATGCCGAAGCCGCCGCGATCTATGCCGGAGCGTACGGCAAGGACACGGAATTCTACAGCATGGTAAAAACCCTCGAGATCTACAAGGATCTTCCCGCAAAGGAAATCGAACTCATCCTTACCACGGACAGCCAGCTGTTCAAGTATATCCAGGGGATCGAGCCCTGACCGGCGGCTGAATATCGTCCCGATCGCCCGGGAGCCCGGCCGGCAACCCGGAGGCGATCCGCACCCCGCCGTCCTGGAGGGGGCCGGGAAGCCTGCCGGTTTCCGAGTCATGACACCGGCGACGGAACCGCGGATCGGGTCCGGGCGGAACCTATGGATCCCCTTTTTTTCCACAAAGGACCACAGAGGAAATTTGCATGAAGAAAACCAAGAAAAAAGTACCGGTGCGCACCCTGGTCTACCGCGTTTTTCCCGAAGGCTTCCCCACCATCTGGCGTCTCGTGGAGTTGAAAGAGACCCAGACCCTGCAGGACCTGCACAAGGTCATGGTCCAGAGCTTCGGCTTGAAGGGGAAACATCTCTATGCATTTTACATGAGCGGCAAACGCTGGGATTCGGATACCGAGTACGGCGGCCCCGCGGCGGGCACCCCGAAAAAGGCGATCAAGGCTGAACTGGGCAAACTGAAACTGGCAAAGGGGAAGACCTTCCTGTACATCTTCAACTTCATCAAGGAATCGTGGTTCGTGGTGGAGTACATGGAAGATCAGACCGTTGTGCCTAAGGTTTCGTACCCGAACATCCTGGAATCCGTGGGAGAGTTGCCGGAGGAAGCCCCCTCGCTGGAGGAGTCCCTGCCGGAACCGCTCAAGCGGTGGGCGGCGAAGTTCAAGCCGGTTCTGGAAACATGGGTCCTTTCCCGTGCCAAAGCCCGCGGGCCCAAGGATGTGCAGGCTGCCGTCCTGCAACTCAAAGAGATCGAAGACCTGCTGAAGAAGAGGGGCCAGGAGATCTGGCCGCTGATGGAGGAAGTTACCGGGATGCTCCTGGTGGACTGGATCCGCTCCCTGCCCGCGGATTTTGCCAAAAGAGACCGGGCGGACGAAGCCCTCCGGATCTGCGACACCTTCTCGGTATTCGCCGATGAAGAATACTTTCTATCCGAGAAGGCCCTGGTGTACGCCCACATGGGCCGAAGGGAGCGCGCCCTGCAGCAGATCCGCGAGAATGTCACCCGGTCGCCGGAAAACCCCAGAATCATCACGATGGCCGCCGAGGCCTTCCTGAAGCTGGAAGAGGCAGGTCACGCGGAAAGGCTGTTTCGAAAGGCTCTGGACCTGGCCAACGACGACATCAACGAACGGGAGCGGATCCTGGTGAAGCTGTCGGCCATGCTGGAGGATAACGAGCGAACCGAGGAGGTCACGGAACTGATCCGGTCCGAACTGGACCGGGGATGAATCCCCGGCCATGGAAACCCTTCAGCTGATCCCCGGTGCGGACCGACGCTGCCGGAACGGCCACCTCTGGATCTTTTCCAACGAACTCCAGCGCCCCCTCCCCGCCTTGTCCCCGGGGGATGACGTGGCCATCGTGGACGCCAGGGGACACCTCCTGGGGTCCGGCACCTTTCACCCGGCAAGCCTGATCGCGGTGCGCATCCACGCCCGGGGAAAGGCAATCCCGCTGGACCGGGACCTGCTGAGCCGCCGCATCCGCTCCGCGCATGACTTCCGGGAACAGTGCCTGGGTCCGGAGAACACACCCTACAGCCGGATGGTGAACGCGGAAGGGGACTTCCTTCCCGGCCTGGTTGTGGACCGGTACGGAGATCTCCTCGTGGTCCAGTGCCTCACCGCCGCCATGGATCGGCGGATCCCGTGGATCCTGGACATTCTCTCGGAACGGTTTCAGCCGCGCGGCATCCTGTTGCGCAACGATGCTCCGGTCCGGGAACTGGAAAACCTGGAAAGGCGGATCACGGTTGGATGCGGTGAGGTGCCCCCGCGGACCGAGGTCGTGCTGGGTCCCCTCCGCTTCCTCGCGGATCTCCGGGGCGGGCAGAAAACCGGCTTCTACTTCGATCAGCGCCAGAACTATGCCATGATCCGCCCGCTCTGCCGTGAAAAGCGGATCCTGGACGCCTTCTGTTTCACCGGCGCCTGGGGGCTGCACGCCGCGCATTGGGGGGCCGCGGAGGTGACGGCCGTGGACAGCTCGAGACCCGCCCTGGACCTCGCGGAGGAAACCGCACGGGGAAACGGGTTGACACAGGTCACCTTCCAGCAGGCCGACGTACTGCCCTTTCTGAAAAACACCGCCGCGGAAGCCGAGCCGTTCGATCTGATCGTCCTGGACCCGCCCCCGTTCACGAAATCCAGAAAGCAGGAGCCGGAAGCGGTCAAGGGACACCTCAACCTGCACAAGTGGGCACTCCGGTGCCTCCGGCCCGGAGGGTTCCTGCTCACCTGCTGCTGTTCCTCGTATGTGGGACCGGACCGTTTTCTGGAATCGATCCGGGCGGCCTCAGGCCCGGCCGGGTGCCGCCTCCGCCTGGCCGCCAGCGCCGGGCAGGGGGTGGATCATCCATGGATCCCCGCCATGCCGGAAACCGCTTACCTCAAGGTCTACCTGCTTCAGTGCCTCCGGGACCAGCATTGACAACAACTCCCGGCTCTTCTACGATCCTGGGTGACATGAGCCGCCCCCGATCCAGACCGACTCATTACATCAGCAGCACCCTTCCACGACCTTTCCGCCGCCTCCTGGTTCTGGTCTTCGCCGCCGCCCTTCTGGCGCAGCACCCGTTTCTATCCGGATCCGCCATGGCCCAGCAGGACATCGCGGTTTCCTGCGAGGATATCCACCGGGAGTGCCCGGACGCGGTCATCGAAGAGATACGGATCCTGGACCACAACATCTTCGACGCCTCGGACGGGCTTCCTCACTGGTTCCCCTGGCGGTTCGTGAACCGCCTGCATTTCAACACCAAGGAGGGAACCATCCGGGCCAACCTGCTCTTCAAGGAAAACGACCCACTGGACGTGGAGCGGATCCGGGAGACCCAGAGAAAGCTCAGGTCCCTGGGTTATTTCCGTGACGAACGGATCTCCTGCACCCGGACCGGGCCCGGAAAGGTTCGCGTAGATATCGCCCTGAAAGAGAACTGGACGCTCATACCGATCGTGGACTTCCAGGGACAGGGCCTCGGCACGGCGGTGACCGTCGGGCTGAGCGAAACGAACCTGCTCGGCCGGGGCAAGATCCTGTCCGCGTCCTTCCGGAACGGGGCGCAGGAGGGAAACACCATCATCGAGCAGCGCTGGAGCGTCTCGTACACGGACCCCAACATCCTGCGCTCCCAGTACCGGATGTACGGGAACTACCAGGATCTGGAGACCGGCGAGGTGGCTTCCGCCTACGTGGAGAAACCGTTCTTCTCCCTGGAGACCCTCTGGTCGGGAAAGATCAAGGCGAACCATTACCGGCAGAGACAGTACCTCTATCAGGGCGGGGAGTTCGCCGCCCAGTACAACCAGAAGAACGATTCCTTCGGGATCGATATGGGGCTGGCGCTCACGCGCGGCCCTCCGACGGTGAACAGAATCCGTGCCTTCTATAATTACGAAATGAAACGGATCACCGACTTCCTCTTGTATCCAGGGGGTTCCGGCATCATAGCGCCGCCGGATGAGACGTACAGCTACCCCGGTCTCGGGTACCGGCGCCTGGGGGTGGACTATATCCTGGAGCACAGGATCAACCAGTTCGACCGGGAGGAGTACTACAACATCGCCAACGATCTCAATGTGTGGTTCGGCTTCTCCGCACAGGCGCTCGGCGCGGACAACGACCAGTGGCTGTTCTCCGTCACGGACCGCCAGGGCTACCGGTTTTCCACGGGGAACTTCTTCTTCCTGCAGGGATCGGCCGCGGGGTTTCTGCGGGGGTCGGAACTGTACAACACCAAGTTCTCCCTGCAGTACGATCACTATCTCCGGAACACGTGCCTGGACTTCTGGTGGTTCCAGAGCACCTTTCACTGGGACGCTGCCATCGGGTACGGGATCGACCTGGATTCGGACCAGGTGTTCGCACTGGGATACAATAACGGGTTGCGCGGCAACGACCTGTACGCCTTTACCGGAAACAAGTACCTGCGGTTCGGCGTGGAGGACCGCATCTTCATCAAGAAGAAGCTTTTCGGGCTCGTTGCCTTCGGCCTCCTCCTGTTCGGCGAGGGAGGGTATGCGTGGGCAGACGGGGAGGCCATGGACCTGGGCGACCTCCGGTACGACGTGGGGTTCGGCCTGCGCACGGCCGTTCCTTCCGCCTCCGAGGGGAACGTGGTGCACTTCACCTGGGGCTTTCCCATCGGGGCTCCGTACGATTTCTTTGGAGACATGATCTTCACCATCTCGGTTTCGTCCACCTTTGACTGATCCACAGGGACAAAGGAACCCGGAAACACCGCCGGACGTCGCCGCGCGAGAGGACACGATCATCATGGACGCATATCTCTTCGACCTGGGAAACGTGATCGCGGGGTTCGATCACGGGATCTTCTGCCGGCGGCTGGCCGGGGAGGGTTCACCGCTGGAGCCGGAGGCGATCCACCGGATCGTTTTCCGGGAAGGGTACAACGACCGGTTCGAGGACGGGACCCTGGAGGGCAAGGCGTTCTACGAGCAGTTGAAGGCCCCCCTGGAACTCTCGGTGGGGCTCGAGCGGTTTCGGGAGATCTGGTGCGAGATCTTCTGGGAGAACCCGGGCATGCGGGTCCTGCTGGAGGCCTTGAACGCGCACGCGCGCCTGGTCCTGGTCTCCAACACCAACCCCTGGCACCTGGCGTTCATCCGGGACCGCACCCCCCTCCTTGCACCGTTCCACCGCCTGGTGCTGAGCTACGAGGTCGGGTTGCGAAAACCGGATCCCGGCTTCTTCCATGCTGCCCTGGAAGCGGCCGGGAGCCGACCGGAGCGGTGCCTGTACTTCGACGACATGGAGGAGAACGTGCAGGCCGCCGCCGCCCTGGGGATCCCCGCCGTCCTGTTCCGTTTTCACAAAACCTAGGCCAGGGACTCCAGGTAGGCCTCGATCCGGTTCATGGTGGGGGCCTCGGCATACTGGCGGGGGTCGGTCATGTCCGCCTCGATCACCAGCCCCGGGATGCCGGTCTCCTTGGTAAGCTGGTCCCGGATGATGTACTGTCCGAGGGAATAGGGCTTGCAGCTCCGGTCGGAATGCAGCAGAAACCCGTCCGCATGGTACTTCTCGAGCATGTCTTTCAGGATCCGGACCCGTTGGGGAAACCCGTTGTTGATGTAGGGGAGCAGGTAGGCCTTGGCCAGTTCCCGCAACACGGTCTTCCGGTCCATGCCGGCTTCATCCCCGGTGTAGACGATGGCACGCCAGGAATCGGTGTACGTGGCGGCCACGAGACAGGTTTTCCACTGCGCCAGCCTCTCACTCAGGTCCCGCAGGTTGAACCAGATGGGGAGGTTATCCCACAGAAGCCGGTGCCGTTCCTCGGGAATGGCCCCGAACCGGTTCTGGATGCGTTCGTCCAGTTCCTGTTTCAGGATCTTGTAATAATCCACGCATTCCTGGGTGCCCCGAAGGGTGACGATGGGGCCGATATGGATGAAGGCGTCGAAACAGCTCATGGGCGCGGGAGCGTGCTGGGCCGTGTCCAGGATGTCCCCCCAGAGGTTCGTGGTCTCCATGGACTTGACCAGCACGTCCAGAAAGCGGTCGTCGTCGAACTTCTTCCCGGTCTTGTCCACCATGAAGTCGATCAGTTCCTGCAGCTGACTTCCAGCATACTCCACGATGTGATCCTGAAGCCCGTCATGCAGGAACGGCATGTCCACCATGAACACGGGGCAGCCGAAGATACGGCTCACGGCCTCGTACCACTTCACCACCGTGGTGCAGATATTGTTGCACGCCACCATGAAATCGGGTTTCGGAAGGCCGAAGACCGGGCTCTTGCCGGTGTGGATCGATCCGATGTCGGTGCGGGCGTAGGAGCACAGGTCCATGGAGAACCCTTTTTCCTCCGCCGCCTGCTGGAGTTCCTCGCCCATGCGCTGCACGCCGCACATGGCCGCGTGGTTCTCCGGGTAGATCGGGATCACGTCCATGGCGTGCAGGAGTTCCACGGGCGCGCCGCTGGTCACCCAGGCCACCTTCTTGTTGTTCTGTTCCGCGGTCTTGGCGTCGATATAATAGGTGGTCATCAACTCCTTCATCTTCTTGAAGGATTCCAGTCTTCTATCGTCCAGCATGCTCTCTTGCATCGTTTGGCCCTTTTCTTGCCCGGGTTCGTTGATTCGTGACATGTTGTTGTCATCACGGCCCCGGATCGGAGTCCGGGGCAGGTTCCGGCCATGATCTTCTTTCTTCTGTCATCCCCGCGGACGCGGGGATCCAGGGGTGGCCTGGAAGGGTATATGTCTAAGAAACCCACTTCCTCCCATGCCCCTGGATTCCGGATCAAGTCCGGAATGACAAAAAACTTCTCCTTGTTGATCAACACCTATGAAAAAACGATTGGCGGTAAAACAGGTAGCTTTTTCATGGGATCACCCTCGAAAGCCAGAATCCATACATGCTTATTTACCGGATTCCGAGGCCTACCGCTTCCCCTTCAGGGTCTCCACAAAGGCCTGTACCCGCGTCCGGATCGGTCCGGGGACGCCCATACCCAGCTCGGTCTCCAGCAGAAAGACCGGAACCCCTTCCTTCTCCAGGTCCTCCTTCAGACCGGGGTAATCGAAGTATTCCGGCTCGCAGAACTTGGTGGCGAAGATGAGCACCCCCTCGGCCTGACTCTCCCGCACGCGCCGGATCAGGGACGCACTTCGGTCCAGGGCCCTGTTGTGCAGCGTGCTGCAGGCGGGATAACCGGTATAGCCTTCGGCCAGGGCCCGCAGGGGATCCTCCGCTTCCGGCACCTGGATGCTGTAGTACAGGGATCCCATCCCCATGTCGTCGGCGAGCACACGCACGCCCACCTCCTCCAGGAGATCCAGGATCGCAACGGGCCGGGGCATGATTCCGGTGAGGAGCACGGAAACCGCCCCCGCGGGAACACCCTGCACCCCGTCCCCCTGCCCCGGGGAACCGGATGCCACCAGGGAGCGCAGCAGCTCGCTGTGTTCCTCCCGGGGCAGAAAGCAGGAGGAAAGGACAAGGTCCAGCATCTGCCGTGCCGAAAGGAAGGACGGATCGCTCCCTCGCATCCGGTCCACCTCCTGCATCAGTCTCCGGTTCTCGTTGTAAATCCGGATACTCTCCTGCAGCGTATCCCGGGATATGGTTTTTCCGGAAAAGGCCTCCAGTTCCGCCTTGACCCGGCCCAGTTCCGCCTCCAGGTAGATCCGTACCTGATCGGCATCCACCTTCCGGGGAAAAACCAGCTGGAAACTGGGGCGATCCACGGTCACTTTCCAGATCTCGGAAAGGTTCTGAAAAGCGTCACAGACAAACGGGAACAGAAAAGCGTCACACACCGACAGGGCGTCCCGCATGGCCAGTTCCAGGGCGGTCCGCGCCACGGAACAGGCAAAACTCTGGATCCGGGCATCGGCCCGGCTCACGGGGATCTCCGCACCCCAGATCCCGGCGGGGAGCATCCCGGCGGCATGGACCAGCTCCTCGGGCACGAACGGGGGCATGCAGGACAGGCACCCAACCACCTTTCCCCCGGTACGGCTCTTCCATGACTCCAACGATTGAACGGGGTTCCCGGCCTCCTCGGCCACCTTTGCCAGTACGGCCTCGCGGTCCATCTCCTCTCCTTCACAGCCGGTTCTCGTTCCGGCGGCAGGTTTCGGGGTTGTTTTCAAATTGACATCGAAGGGAGGGAAAATTAGAATTGCTTTGTTTTGTCTACTTTTTCAGCTGCCCTGTCGGATGGCCTCGATGGTGTGAGCCGTCCACGAACCTGGTGTCGACCCCAACCCAGCGAGATGACATGATGGGACCCGAAAAAAAAAGCACCCCCCACTCCCTAAAAAAATACCGGGAAAAGAATAAAAAACCAAGTGCCCTCGCATCGGATCAGAACCTGTTGATCCAGTTGCTGAGCACGGCAAAAAAAGATCCGAAGCAGACGGTGATCCAGCGCGACCCGTCGCAGGACGGGGAGGACATCTCCTACGGGGAGTTTCTGGACCGCATCGAACAGGTGGCAAGCGGACTGTTCCGGTTGCATGTGAACAAAGGCGACCGGATCGCCATCCTGTCGGAAAACCGGGCGGAGTGGACGCTGTCGGACTTCTCCATCCTTGCGGCGGGGGCGATCTCGGTACCCGTCTACAACACCCTGTCCCCCCAGCACATGGCCTATGAGCTCAAGCAGTCCCAGGCCAAGATCCTTTTCCTGTCCAGCGGCCCGCACCTGCAGACGGTCTTAAAGATCCGCCACAAGCTCCCCCACCTGAAACGGCTGATCGTGTTCGACGATGAGCTGCCCGGGGGAATCTCGAAACCGGACATGACCCTGAAACAGCTCATGGCCCTGGGCGCATCGGACCGCAGGCCCCTGGAAATCATGGCGTCACTGATCGGGCCGGAGGACCCGGCGACCATCGTGTACACCAGCGCCACCGGCAGTCCCAACCCCCGGGGCGTCCTGCTCACCCACAAAAACTTCCTGGCGGAAAAAAAGGCACTGGAACGGGTGTTCAACATCGAGAAGGGGAATGTGCTCCTGTCCTATCTCCCGCTGGCACACATCCTTCAGCGCGTGGTGGACATGGTGGCCATCCTGGGTCAGGGAGAGCTGGCTTACTGCGCCGAGATCGACCAGGTGCAGGAGAAGCTCCGCGAGGTGCGCCCCCACCTCCTGGTGGGAGTTCCCCGCACGTACGAGAAGATCCAGCACACCATCATGGAGAACCTCTTCTACAGCGGCCCCCCGGTCAAGGAGATCTATCAGCGGATCTTCCGATGGATGGAGCACAACCACCGTGTGGAGAAAGAGGGACGGAAGAAGAGTTCGGTCATGGACCTGCCCCTGACCTGGGTGAAAAAATCGGCGGAAAACAAGATACGAGACCGCCTGGGGGGAAGAATCCGCTCCTTTTTCGTGGCGGGCGCCCCGTTGCCGAGAGACCTGGAGACCTTCTTTGAGATCATCCAGATCCCCCTGTTCAACGTATACGGCATGACGGAAGTGACCGGGGCGGTCACAGCCAACTGCCAGGACCAGAACCGCGCAGGGACCGTGGGCATCCCCCTGCCGGGCATCGAGGTGAAGATCCAGCCGGACGGGGAGGTCATGGTACGCGGAGACACGGTCATGGCGGGGTACTTCCAGGCGGCCAAACCACCGAAAAGGGCCGTGAACGCCCAGGGGTGGTTCGCCACGGGGGACATCGGCCGCATGGACGGGGACGGCTTTCTGAGCATTACCGGCCGGAAAAAGGACATCCTCATCACCGCGGCCGGGAAGAACATCGCCCCGCAGCCCATCGAACGAAGACTCCGGTTGCATCCTTTCATCAAACAGGCCATGGTCGTGGGTGACGGCCGGCGGTACCTCTCCGCCCTCGTCATACCCTCGTTCTCCAAGTTGAACGAGTACGCGCTGAAACACAGGATCCTTTACCTGAACCATGAAGAGCTTCTGGAACACCCGAGAATCCTGAGCCTGTACGAGGCAGCGATCAAAGACGTGAACAAGGACCTCTCCCGCTTCGAAACCCTGAAGAGGTTCTGCCTGCTGCCGGATCCGTTCACGCCGGAGACCGGGGAGATCACCCCCACGCAGCGGCTTCGCCGGAAGGTGATCGAGAAACGCTACCACGATGAAATCGACGGGATGTACTGGGGCACCGACTGAAACGGTTCACCGCGCCGG
Source organism: uncultured Thermodesulfobacteriota bacterium (assembly GCA_964439795.1). GTDB lineage: Bacteria > Desulfobacterota > DSWW01 > DSWW01 > DSWW01 > CAYTRL01. Next base: position 7,851 of record CAYTRL010000030.1, on the reverse strand, counting down.
ACGCCTGGAACGCCGGGCGCCTGGAAAATACCCCCATAACCTTATCGGGTGACAGGGCATGCTGGACATCGGACTCTCGGAACTGCTGATCATCCTGGCGGTGGCCCTCATCGTGCTGGGTCCCCAGAAGCTGCCCGAGATCGCCCGGAAGCTGGGACGGGGCCTGGCGGAGTTCCGCCGGACCTCGGAGGATCTCCGCAGGAGCATCCTCCTGGGCGATGAACCCAAGGAGCCGCCGCCCTTCACCGACTCCTTCCCTTCCCCCCCAAGGAAACCCGCCTCCGGATCCGACCCGAAAAACACCGGGGTCGACTCGTACGAGGGTCCCTCCGCCTCCCCCGGCGACGTCCCACCGGCGGAAGACCCCGAGGCGGTTCCACCCAAAGAAAGGGATGAGGGGTAGATGTCGGACGAAAAGATGCCCCTGACCGCCCACCTGGAGGAACTGCGCAAGCGGCTGATCATCTCCCTGGCCGCCATGGCGGTGGGCTTCGGCGTGTGTTACGCGTTCAAGGAAAAACTGTTTGCCCTGCTGGCCCGGCCCCTGGAAGCCCATCTTCCCGAGGGGAGCGTCATGCAGTACATCGGCATCCCCGAAGCCTTTCTCACGTACCTGAAAATCTGCCTGTTCGGGGGGTTGATCTTTGCGCTGCCGGTGATCCTCTACCAGATCTGGAAGTTCGTGGCCCCGGGCCTCTACGTGAAGGAAAGGCGGTATGCCCTGCCCTTCGTCCTGTTTTCCACCATCTTTTTCCTGGGCGGGGCCTCGTTCTGCTACTACGTGGTCTTCCCGTTCGTGTTCCGGTTCTTCATGAGCTTTTCGGGGGAAACCCTGCGGGCCATGCCGGCCATCAAGCAGTATCTTTCCTTTGCCACCCGGCTGATCATCGCCTTCGGGCTGGTCTTCGAAATGCCCGTCTTCTTCTTTTTTATGGGAAGGATCGGTCTGATCGGCTACCAGGGGCTGGCACGGCAGCGGCGGCTCGCCTTCGTTCTGGTCTTTCTGGCTGCGGCGCTGCTCACCCCTCCGGACGTGGTAAGCCAGCTCCTCCTGGCGGGTCCTCTCCTGCTCCTGTTCGAACTGAGCATCCAGATCGTACGCGTCACGGGGAAGAAGCGCCCGGCGTTCGTGGATGAGGAACCGGAAGAAGAACCTGCCGGATAGCGGGACCCGCGGGACCGGAGGTCAGAGCGCCACCTTCCCCCGGTACTCCCCGAAGACCTTGCGCAGCGTGTCGGTGATCTCGCCGAGGGAGGCATACCCGCGGACGGCCTCCAGGATCAGGGGCATGAGGTTGTCCGAGCTCCGGGCCGCTTCTTCGAGCTTGCCCAGGGCGCGCTCCACCGCATCGTTGTCGCGGCGCTGCTTCACCGCGTTCAGCCGGTCCACCTGTTTTTTCCCCACCTCCGGATCCACGGTGAGCAGGTTCTCGGGGGGCTCCTCCTCCATCTCGAAGCGGTTGACCCCCACAACGATCTCCTCCCCTTTTTCCACCTGGAGCTGGTAGTGGTAGGCGCTGTTCTGGATCTCCCGCTGGACGTAGCCTTCCTCGATGGCCTTCACCATGCCGCCCTTGTCGTCGATCTTGTCGATGTACTCCTGTGCCCTTCGCTCCAGCTCATCGGTGAGAGACTCGATGAGATAAGAGCCGGCCAGGGGGTCGATGGAGTTGGTCACCCCGCTCTCGTAAGCCAGGACCTGCTGGGTCCGCAACGCGATGCGGACGGCCTTGTCGCTGGGCAGGGCGAACGCCTCGTCCATGGAGTTGGTGTGCAGGGACTGGGTCCCGCCCAGGACCGCGGCCAGGGCCTGCATGGCGACCCGGACGATGTTGTTCTCCGGCTGCTGGGCCGTCAGGCTGCACCCCGCGGTCTGGGTATGGAACCGCAGCATCATGGACTTGGGGTTCTTTGCGCCGAACCGCTCTTTCATGATCCGGGCCCACAGCCTGCGGGCGGCCCGGAACTTGGCCACCTCCTCCAGCAGGTCGTTGTGCGCGTTGAAGAAGAAAGAGAGGCGCGCGCCGAACTTGTCCACGTCCAACCCCGCCTGGACGGCTGCATCCACGTAAGCAATCCCGTCGGCCAGGGTGAAGGCGATTTCCTGCTCGGCCGTGGATCCGGCCTCCCGGATGTGATACCCGCTGATGCTGATCATGTTCCACTTGGGCAGGTTCTGGTTGCAGAAGGCAAAGATGTCGGTGATGATCCGCATGGATTCCTTGGGAGGGAAGATGTAGGTCCCCCGGGCGATGTACTCCTTGAGCTGGTCGTTCTGAATGGTCCCCATGAGTCCGGCGGGCTCGGCCCCCTGCTTCTCGGCCACGGTCATGTACATGGCCAGCAGGATGGCGGCCGTACTGTTGATGGTCATGGACGTGGAGACCTTGGCCAGGGGAATGGTGTCGAAGAGGCGTTCCATGTCCTCCAGGGAGTCGATGGCCACCCCCACCTTTCCCACTTCGCCCATGGCCAGCGGGTGGTCGCTGTTATAGCCCATCTGGGTGGGAAGATCGAAGGCCACGCTGAGACCGGTCTGCCCCTGCTCCAGCAGGTACCGGTACCGTTTGTTGGTGTCGTCCGCGCTGCCGAAGCCCGCGTACTGGCGCATGGTCCAGAACCTTCCCCGGTACATGGTGGGCTGGATCCCGCGGGTGAACGGATAATCTCCGGGAAAGCCCAGCTGGCCTGTGTACGCCTCGCTCTCCGCGTCCAGCGGTGTGTAGACCCGCTCCAGCGGGACCCCCGAGAGGGTAGAGAACTCCGGCTTCCGTTCCTTGGCCTTGTCCAGGAGCTTTTTCAGCGTGCTGCCTTCCCACTTCTCTTTCTGATTTCGGATCCCGTCCTTGTCCATGACGTTTCCTCTCTTTTCTTCCCGCGTTCGGTGGTCGTCTCTCCCTGGAACGGCTCCTTCTCCGAAGGAATTACAGGGGGATGTTGCCGTGCTTTTTCCTGGGGTTCACGTCCCGCTTGTTCACCAGCATCTCCAGCGCCCGGATGATCTTGGGCCGCGTCTGCTCCGGAAGGATGACCTCGTCCACGTACCCCATCTCCGCCGCCTGGTACGGGTTGGCGAAGTTCTTCTGGTACTCGGCCACGCACTCCGCCTTCTTCGCCGCCGGATCCTCCGCCTCCTTGATCTCCTTGCGGAAAATGATATTCACCGCCCCGGCGGCGCCCATCACGGCGATTTCGGCATTGGGAAAGGCAAAGTTCATGTCCCCGCGCAGGTGCTTGCTGGACATGACGCAGTAGGCCCCGCCATACGCCTTCCGCGTGATGACGGTGATCTTGGGGGTGGTGACCTCACAGTACGCGAAGATCAGCATGGCGCCGTGCTTGATGATGCCGCCGTATTCCTGGGCCGTGCCCGGGAGAAACCCCGGCACATCCTCAAAGGTGAGGATCGGTACGTTGAAGGCGTCGCAGAACCGCACGAACCGGGCCCCTTTCACAGAAGCGTCGATGTCCAGGGCGCCGGCCATGAACCTGGGCTGATTGGCCACGATTCCGACCACGCGCCCGTTCATCCGGGCGAACCCCACCACGATATTGGGCGCGAAGTGCTCGTGGATCTCAAACAGCTTCCCGTGATCCACCACCGCCCGGATCACGTCCTTGATGTCGTAGGGGGTGTTCGGGTCCTCCGGAATCACGTCCTTGAGCATGGGCTCCATGCGGTCCGCCGGGTCGGTAGGCGGGATCCGGGGGGGATCCTCGGCGTTGTTCGAGGGCAGGTAGCTTAGCAGCTCCCGCATCATGGACAGGCAATCCTCATCGCTCTCCGCGGCGAAGTGGGCCACACCGCTCTTGGCGTTGTGGGTCATGGCGCCGCCCAGATCCTCCTTGGTAACCTGCTCCCGGGTCACCGCCTTGACCACCTCCGGGCCGGTGATGAACATATAACTGGCGTGTTTGGTCATGAAGATGAAGTCGGTGAGTGCGGGGGAGTACACGGCCCCGCCTGCGCAGGGGCCCATGATGGCGGAAAGCTGGGGGATCACGCCGGAAGCCATCACGTTTCCCAGAAAGATATCCGAGTACCCCGCCAGGGCCTCCACCGCTTCCTGGATCCTGGCCCCCCCGGAGTCGTTCAACCCCACAATGGGCGCTCCGTTCTTCAAGGCCATTTCCATGACCTTACAGATCTTGTTGGCCACCCCCCTGCCCAGGGTCCCTCCCAGGACCGTGAAGTCCTGGGCGTACACGAACGTGGTCCGCCCGTCCACGGTCCCGTACCCGGTGACCACGCCGTCCCCCAGGAACTTCTTCTTGTCCATGCCGAAATGGGTACAGTGATGGGTCACGAACTTGTCGATCTCCACAAAGGACCCCGGGTCCATGAGCCGGTCGATCCGTTCCCGGGCGGTGAGTTTCCCGCTCTCGTGCTGCTTCTTGATCCTCGCTTCCCCGCCCGCACGTTCCGCGGCTTCCTGCCTCTTTAACAGCTCTTCTCGGTTTGCCTCGTTGCCCATCTCTTCAGTCTCCTTGCGCGCTTGAAACAGGAGAGGAACCCCGGTGTGAACCCGTTCCTCGACGATCCTCACGAATGCAAAACAGATTTGAAAACGGCGATGATCCTACGAAATCCGTAGTAGTCTTGTCAAGTTGTCTTCCGTTTCGGACCCAGGTTCAGGGTTTCCGTTCTCGCGCCGCCTGAATGTGCTGGAACGCCTCGTTCAGTTCCCGGGTCTTCTGTTCCGCCAGTTCCCGGAACTCACCCCCCAGGTGCTCTACCCGGTCGGGATGGACCTCCAGGAGGCGCTCCCGGTATCGGCGGCGGATCTCGGCCAACGACGCATCCCGGGGAACCCCCAGGACATCGTACGGATCCCGGGGCCCGTCGTCCTCTTCCGGGGCCGCCTCCGGTTCCGAGTCATCCCGGTTCCCGCTCTCCTTCCCGGGCCGAGACCTCTCCGGACCGGTCTTCTCTTTCCCGTCCCGTTTTCTCCCGGCGGAATTCGCGTACATGAAATAGAGGCCCACCAGGGCCACGAGAAAATCGTCCACCCGCCCGGGCAGCCCCAGAAAATCCGGAAAGATGTCCACGGGAACGAGGAAATAGAGTATGACCAGGATCAGCCACAGCCAGGGTGGCAGGCTTCGGGCCAGGTTCATAAACGCTTCCAATCCAATTTCCAGGCCAGGACTAGTGGATCTCCAGCCTGCTGAAGAAGAAGGAAATTTCCAGTGCTGCGTTCTCCGGGCTGTCTGAACCGTGTACGATGTTCTCGGTCACTTCCTGGGCAAAATCGGCACGGAGAGTCCCCGGAGCCGCCTCCTTGGGGTTGGTGGCACCCATGATCTCCCGCGTCTTTTGAACGGCATCCTCCCCTTCCAGCACCATGGCCACCACCGGCCCCGAGGAAATAAACTGAATCAGTTCATCGAAAAAACCCTTTTCCCGGTGCACGTCATAGAACGCCTCGGCCTCTCTTCGCCCCAGATGCACCATCTTCAATGCCGCGACCCGCAGACCCTGGCTCTGGAAACGCCGGATCACCTCGCCGATCAACCCCTTTTTTACGCCGTCCGGTTTCACCATCGACAATGTCTTCTGCAGCATCACCTTCTCCTCCCGTTCGTTGTAAAAAGTCCCACGTTCGATCCAACATCGATCCCTTAGCAATCAGGCTCCCGGTGCCGGCCGGATCCACACCCGCAGCCCCCGGGAAGCAGGCCAAGGTTTTGTATCCAGGCCGGCGGGAGGCACAACATATTGTGTCCGGCAAACATCCGGGAGCGACACAGCAGGACCTTCTTTCGATTTGTTGCAGGCGGCAAACCCCAGAGGATCACCGGCAGGAAAAACATCCACGACCCCTTGCGAGCCTGTCCCGGCCGGAGCCCCTCCCTGCGGACATCTTTCCGCGCTGTGGTTTTTCTTCCTCCATCCTGTTCTTCCTGCACGGCAACGTTGCCACCTCCTGCCTGTTCCGGATGTTGCCTTTTCGGTGTAATGAAAGTAATACCTCCATTGCGGCAAACAATCAATCCGGATAGATTTTTTCATTAATAGAAATACGATTATCAATAGCTCAACGGGGTTTTCCGTCGGTGGTTCTAAAATAGTAAGGAATGGTTCTAAAACAGATGATATCGTGAACTGTCTGGACGTTGACTTTTCCTTATTTCTTTTTGTAACAGTTTGTTTTTATTGTGTTTTCTATATTTTTAAAACAACTGAAAATTCTTGACAATGTAACGCCTCCATGCTATCCTTTCGTACTAAATTCTCAAGAAAGTAACAGAAGGCCCAGAATGACCCGTTCGTTTCTGGGTCTCATTCCATGGAGATCAGACGAAAGAATTTTCTACACACCCTGCTGGTTTTCAAAACCGGCACTCTGACAGGCATGACCGGTAGCGACACGACCGAGAACCGACCGACAGCTTACAGGAGATGAACCACCGTGCCGGCTTCGTCGTGGGACATCCAGCAACTGAGAGCATGCTTGTTCGATTTCGGCGGCACCCTGGACGCCGACGGGATCGCCTGGCAGGACCGTTTCTTCGAACTCTACCAAAAACACGGCATGCATCCCGACAGGGAGGTTTTTCGGAAGGCCTTCTATCACGCGGACGACACACTCACCGAAACAGGGGCCCTGGAGGGGATGGGGTTCCGAAAAACGGTGGAGGAACAAGCCGGGAGGGTCTGGGACGCCCTGGCATGGGACCAACCGGAAAGCAACCTGCAGGCGGTGGTGGAGGATTTTATCGAGGGAACCCAGTGCACTGTGGAGCGCAACCGGAAGCTTCTCGTCGACCTGAGCGCTACCTATCGGATGGGGATCGTTTCCAACTTCTACGGGAACCTGGAACCCGTATGCGAAGAACTGGGGATTCGGCACCTGTTCGGGTGCCTCATCGACTCCAACCGTGTAGGTGTCATCAAACCCGACCCCAGGATCTTTCAGGCGGCCCTGGACCGGCTGGGGGTGCAGGCCGGTGAAACGGTTTTCGTGGGAGACAACGTGTACCGGGATATGGAGGGAGCCCGGGACATGGGCATGCCCCACATCCTGCTGGCCGGACGTTCTTCCACGGCGCCCGGACCGTGCTGTCCGGAAGATCCGGTGATACGGTCCCTGGACGAACTGAGTTCCCTGCTGTTGAACGGACAGAACAGACCGAACGGAAGCGTATGACGCATTCCGGATGACGGGATAGAGGTTTTTTCCATGAAAGCGGGCATTCTGGCAGCTGGCACGGGTTCACGCTTTCTCCAGGCGGGCTGGGACGACCCCAAGCCTCTGATCCGTCTCCACGGAAAACCGATCATACATCATGTTGTGGACAACCTCTTTCGAGCCGGCGCGGAAACCATTGAGGTACTCCTGAACGGAAACGAAAGGTTCGACGTTGTGGAGACCTACCTGGAAAACCTGCCGGAAGCGAAGCACAGGATCCGGGTCTACAGGATAACCACCCGCTCATCTTTTGAGACCTTTTCCCATCTCATGCGGCGACTGGGCCCGCCACCGTTCGTGATCAGCACCGTGGATTCGATCCTGGACCCCGGGGACCTGGAACGTTTTCTTGAACCCGGATCTTATCCCGCCGATTGCACCCTGGCCCTGGCCGTCACAGATTATGTGGACGATGAAAAACCCCTCTGGGTCACCCTGGAGCCCGACGGGCATATCCGCTGTATCGGGGACGAGGTTCCGGAGAAGCGGTTTGTGACGGCCGGCATCTATTTGGTATTGCAGGAGCTGCCCCCCCCCGCGCCCGGCGAAGATTTTCAGGCGCTGCGCTATTTTCTTCAGCACGTTCTCCGGTCCGGAAAGACCGTGCATGGCCGGATCTTTCCGCTTGTGCTGGATATCGACGACCCGGGAGATGTCC
>CAYTRL010000029.1:0-25662 GCA_964439795.1 uncultured Thermodesulfobacteriota bacterium | reverse complement strand
CCAGCCTCAGTCTGGGCGAGAACCCGCTCAGCGATCTCACACCACTGGCGGGGCTTACCAGCTTAACCAGCCTCAGTCTGGGCGAGAACCCGCTCAGCGATCTCACACCACTGGCGGGGCTTACCAGCTTAACCAGCCTCAGTCTGGGCGAGAACCCGCTCAGCGATCTCACACCACTGGCGGGGCTCACCACCTTGACCGGCCTCTCCCTCAGTGACATCCCGATCGGCGATATTTCCCTGCTGGCGGGGCTCACGAACCTGGACACGCTCACCCTGGAAAATAATCAGCTCAGCGACATCACGCCGCTGGCTGGGCTCACGAACTTGACCGACCTCAGCCTGGGTGAGAACCAGATCAGCGATCTCACAGCGCTGGCTGGGCTCACCAATTTGACCGATCTCGATCTGAGTTATAACCAGCTCAGCGACATCACGCCGCTGGCTGGACTCACAAACTTGAGTCGCCTAGAGCTGGACAGTAACCAGCTCAGCGACCTCACCCCATTGGCCGGGCTCGCCGGTTTGTCTGCCCTGTTGCTGTATTCCAATCAGCTCAGCGACCTCGCGCCGCTGGCGGGGCTCACGAACTTGACCGGCCTCTGCCTGACCTTTAACCAGATCAGTGATCTCACGCCGCTGGCTGGGCTCACCAACTTGACCAGCATCAGCCTGAGTCATAACCAGCTCAGCGACATCACGCCGCTGGCGGGGCTCACCGATCTGTTTCTTCTTTCGCTGGGTGGGAACCAGATCAGCGATGTGACCCCGCTGGCCGGGCTGGACAACGTGATAGATCTGTACCTGTCAACGAACCAGATCAGTGACATCTTCCCGCTGGTGGGGCTCGACAGCCTGCACTGGCTCTATCTGAATTCCAACCCGCTGAACGAGGATTCCTGCACGATCCATATTCCCTACCTGGAGAGTATGGGGAGAACTGTATGGCATGATTGCCCGTAGGAGAAATGGGGTCAGGTCTTCATTCTACATTTTTCCGTTACTTCAGCGGATATCAGCGGATATCTCGGGGACAAATATCTTGGGGACTGCCACCGATTTTCCCCCAAAGACTGGACTGAAACCTTCGACGGGTGGAAGCGGTTCTGGTTAAAAAATGTAGAATGAAGACCTGACCCCCTCTGCCTATTCCGGCACCGCCTGCTTGGCCAACACGCTGAGCTTCACCGGGATCACCTTCCGGTAGACCTCCTCAAAGGGGCGGAGCTTTCCGTCCACGGTGAGCAGGTCGCGCTCGATGGAGATGCCGAACAGCCGCTCGTTGGTCTCCAGGTAGGGGAGGATGAGCCGCCAGTCCCGGGGTGTGAGGTCCGTGAACGCCCCGCCGTTGAGCTGTTCCGAGATGAGCTTCTTGTACGGGTCCCGCACGAAGATGGCGCCCCCGGAGGCCAGGGAGAACAGGTTCGAACCGGGGTAGGGCGTGGCCTGCTCCTCGACCCGGCCATGGTCGTCGAATTGAATCCCGTTTAGGATCACGAACCCGCCGCCCTTGTGGGGGTCCCCCGCCATGAACGACTCGGCCAGGTAGTCCAGGCAGGTGCCGTTGATCACAACACGGGGCCGTCCCACGGCGTTGATCAGGGGCCGGCCCGCGGCGTTGCCCATGACGTAGACATCTCCCCCTTTAGCGCCGTACATGAACGCCTGGCCCACGTCACCGTGCACCACCAGGCGCCCGCGCTTCAGGATCTGGCCCAGCTGGTCCTGTCCGTTCCCGTGGATGTGGAGTTCAATGCCGTCCATGCCCGAAGCCACGTAATCTCCGGAGCTGTCATACAGGTCCATCCGGACGTGGTCGGTGTTGGGGCCCAGTGCGCATCCGTGGAACCGCTGTCCCTTGAGGCCGTAGAAGATGAACCGGTTCCATCCCAGCGCAAACGCCTGCTCCGAGAGCCGGGCGTCGCAATCCTCGCCCTCGGGGGGGAACTCCCGTGCGCAGACAACCAGGGTGGTCTCCCCGGAGGCCGGCGCCCGAAGCGTCTCCCGGGTCGCATAGTCCAGCCGTCGGAAGGCACTGTTCCCGTTTTCGCCCAGGCCGGGTATCGCGTCCAGGATCTCCCAGAGGCACTCCCTCACCAGCTGGAGGACCATACCGGGCTTCTTTCCGCCGCAGTCGAAGCGGCGGTCGTTGAGCAGGGTGAGAAGCTCCAGTGCGAACTCCCGGCCCGCTTCGTCCCGTCCGGCGCACGTCCGCAGCTCGCCAGCGAGCCAGCGGACCTGGTCGAACCCCCACGAGGCCACGGCATCCCGGATCTCCGGGAACAGGGCAGCAGCGGCCTCCCGGCCGGCGCCCGAGGCGATCCGTCCGGGGAGGGTGTCCATACCGGAAGGGGGTGCGGGTTCCGCGGCCCTGTCCAGGGTCCAGTCGCCTTCCGGGCTGCGGACCGGGGTCCCGAACTTGTCGGTGCAGGTGAGCTTGTAGGAGCCGTTGTTCCGCTCCACGGTGAACCCGAACGACCCGCCGTCGGTGTGGCTGCCGCCGCGTGCGTTCCAGTAGCGGTCGGCCACCAGCCGGAACCGGCTGTCCTCCTCGGCCAGGGAGTGGAGGGTTGCGTCGATGGCCTGCTTCTCCGAAGCCACCAGCCCGATGGAGACGTCCCCTTCCTGCAGGGCGAACACCTGGGGCCGGAGCATGGAGGTGTCGGTGATGCCCTGCAGCTGAAACCGTTCCCGGTCCGCGTCGCTGCGGGCGATGATGAAGAACCAGGGGCCGTCCGGGGAGCCGCCCACGTGCTGTGAAGCCAGGGCCCGGTAGATCTTCTGCTTCTCCTGGGAAAGGTGGTCGAAGTCCAGCTCCGTGGTGGGGGCGAGCCCCTCGATGACGTACTCCAAGGGGTACTTGAACACCCGGGACCAGAGGTCGAACAGCAGCACGGAAACCTCGGTGTCCGTGAGGAACTGGGGCTCGATGTTGTGCTGGCGAAGGTACTCGCTCACGCTGTAGTAGTTGGCGAAGTCGCCGTTGTGCACCAGGGCGTCGTTGACGCCGATGAACGGGTGCGCCCCCGCGGGGTGCCAGACCCGCCCCTTGGTTGGATACCGCTGGTGGGCGATCCAGATCTGCGCCTGGAAGTCTTCCAGGCCGTAGTACTGCACCACCTGCTCCGCGTATCCCACGATCTTGAAAATCATCAGGTTGCGGGCATGGGAAAGCACGAAGGCCCGCTGTTCCCCCAGGGATGAATAAAACCGCCGGTTCAGGGTCACGCTGTTCCGGTAAACGAACTCGTCTTCCACCTCCCGCTCCGGGGCGCCGTCCAGGCCGTGCTCCGAGGCGAACGCCTCCAGGGCCTCGGACCTGGCCCGAACGAAATAGCGGGTGATGTCCGGCGGCCGGACCTCCAGGCCCACATCCCGGGGATCTGCAACGTGATCCACCCGGGTTTTGTGGTCCACCCGGTAGAACGGCTCGATGCACTCCTTTTCCACCTCCGGTTCCGCGGCGGGGTCCAGGAGCGCCACCTGGAGGATGTAATCATCCTGCAGGACTTTTTCGTCCACGCCCAGCTGCGCCGGGTTCAGGCACGCGGCGGCGATCCCTCCGCCCTTGCCGTTGCCCCGGTTGTGCATCTGGATGGAGGGCTCGAAGATGTGCCGGCCCCGCACCGGGACGCTGGCCGCGAACCCCACCACGCCGCAACCGCCCTCTTCAGCAGACTTGGCCCGGGGCGGAAGGGGATTTCCGGACATCAGTTCTTTTCTGGACGCCAGCAGGTGTTCCACGAAACGGTTTCTATCGAACATCGGGATGAATCCTCACGGGTTTATCTTTTCAATACCTATGAAAAAGCGGTTGGCGTTACAATAGGTAGCTTTTTCATATGATCAGCCTGGTTGCATATCACGCTGATTTCTTCTGCGTCTTTTCGGTCGACTCCTGCTCCTTCTCGTACTCCCGGTGTGCCAGGAGGTCGTAGCGGCCCACCAGGTCCCGGACGCTGTGCAACCCCAGGCGCCAGAGGATCTCGTGGAGCTGCACACACCAGGAGTGAAACAGGTTCACGAGCCGCTGCGTGCCCCAGTCCGCATCGTACATCTTGGAAAGCTCCGGGTCCGTGGTGGCGATCCCGCGGGGGCAGCCCCGGCCGCTCTCGCAGTGACCGCACCGCACGCACTCCAGGGCCACCATCTCCGGGGTGCCGATCACCACGCCGTCGGCGCCCAGGGCGATGGCCTTGGCCGTGTCCCAGGCCGTCCGCACACCCCCGGAGGCGATCAGGGTGATCTTGTCCCGCACCCCCTCGTCCAGCAGGAACCGGTGTACTTTGGGGATGGCGTACTCCAGGGGCATGGCGATGTTCTTCTTGGCGATGTCCGGTGCTGCGCCCGTTCCGCCGTAGCTCCCGTCCAGGTGGATGATGTGAGCCCCGGCGTAGTAGCTTCCCACGGCCACCATCTCCACGTCGCTGGGAGTGGAGACCTTCACCGAGACCAGCGCCTTGGGGTTGATCACCTTGATCCAGTCCACGTGCTTCTTGTGGTCCTCCACCGAGTAGACCGAGTGGAACGGGAAGGGTGAGAACAGGGCGCTGCCCTCCACCGCCTCACGGCCCTTGGCCACCGCGGCGGTGACCTTGTCTCCCAGCAGGTGCCCGCCCAGCCCCGGCTTGGCCCCCTGTGCGTACTTGAACTCCACAACCCGCACACGCTGGATCGTCTCCTCCCGCACGCCGAAGAGCCCGGTGGCCACCTGGGTGATCACGTTGTCGTCGTAACGGGTGAGCCCGTCCGGGTACCCCCCCTCCCCGGTGCAGGTGAACGAGTCGAACGCCTTCCACGCCCGCGCCCGGGCGATCATGGTGGCCAGGCTGATGGAGCCGAAGCTCATGCCGCCGCCGTATACCGGAAAGCCGATCTCCACCTCGGGCCGCCCGTCACCCGAACGGTTGAGCTGAATGCTCAGGTCGATCTCCTCGTGTTTCATGGAGGGTTTGGGCGGTTTCTTGGGGAACACGATATCGATCTTGTCGAATCCGCCCCCGGACGCGCCTGTCCGGTACTCCAGGCCCAGTCCTTTGGGGGGGGCGCCCGTTTCCGCCTGGTGCCAGGTGGTATTGAGCAGGTCCGCGGTCCACCGCGGGTCCCCAAGCGTGGCCCAGGAGGGGTTCAGTCCCACCCGGATGGCGTCCTCGGGGCAGGCGTCCATGCAGAAGGAGCCCTGGGATCTGCACACCTCCACCCCGCGGCAGAGGTGGGACACGGGGCTCAAAAGCTTTCCGTTCTCGAACGGGAGCACCCCGTAGTTGCACGCCTCCGCGCACTTTCCGCAATGCGTGCATTTGATGGTCGGGTGCACGCGGAACTTCCCGATCTTGTTGCGGAAGCGGGACTTGCATGCCTTTACCATCGCTTCCGCCGGCGGGTACCCCCTGGGTTCCGGCATGGGGGAATCCGGGGCCGGTGAACCCTGTTCCGCCTCGTTGGCGTGCTTTGCCTTTGATCCGGCGGGGCCGCCCGGCGCATCCTCCCCAGCGATCCGCTTGCCGAAGACCGGGGCGAAGCACTCCTCTTCCAGGTCCCGGAAGAACATGGCCCGGCCAACCTCTCCCCGAAGCCGGCGGGCTTCCCGGATCCCCATGGCTCCCATGACCTCGATGAGCTGCGAGTGCCAGGAACCCATCAGGTTCGTGATCCGCTGGGCCCCCCACTCCTCTTCCACGAGGTCCAGGTCCACGGGGCAGCGGGTCTGCTCGCTGCAATCCGCGCAGGCCCTGCACTCCATGGCGATCATGAGCGCCAGGTCCGCGCCCGCGGCGTCCGCGCCGCATATGAGCAGCTTGGCCATGTGCTCTGCCATGCCGATCCCGCCCGAGGAGAGGATCGTGACCTGTTCCCGGAGGGATTCCTCCACAAGCCGGAGGTGGATGTCGCGCAGAATGTCCGTGACGAACCGTCCTTCTTCCGTCCCCAGGCCTTCCCCCTTGATGCCGGCCTGAAGATGCAGGATGTCCGCACCACCGGCCGTCAGGGTGTGCGCCCGGTCCGCAGCGTGCTCGTCCAGCTTGACCCGCACCGAGCCGATGATACCCGGGTGCTCGTTTTTCAGGGTGTTCAGATGCTCCAGGGCCTCCTCGGAGTCCTCGATCTCAGCGATCCGCACCCCGGCCAGGCCGGAAGGATCATGAACGGAAGGGTCGAACCGGACGATGAGTCGCTCCCGCATGTCGGACATCAGGCCCTGGGCCTCCTCGTAGGTGGCCACGGCCAGGGTCCCCAGGTTTTCCGCTGCCAGGGCCATGGCCCGGCGGGTGCCGTCCCCCAGAAAACCGAAGGGCGGCAGGTCCAGCACCACGGGGAGGGACACCTCCACGAAGGGAGGCGGTTCGGTGAGCATCTTCCCGGTCTCGTCGAAGCTGAGCCGGGCGGGCTTCCTGCCCAGATCCACCACCGTGCTGATGTACTCCCGACCGTGGATGCCGTCACGGGTGGGCCGGACGATCTCGGACATGTCGGTCCACATCTGGTCGAACCCGGGTCCGGTGAACGGGCCGCGGTAGCCGGCGCCGGAAACCGGGATGTTGCCCGTCTCGGCCTGCTTCCAGATGCGGGCGATGATCCCCGGGATCCAGTAATCGTTTCCCATGCGGGCGTACCGGGGGTTCATGGTGCGGGAGAAGATGTTGTTCTTGCACTCCTGCACGCACCGCATGCAGCCCACACACATGATATCGCCGGTATCCACGATCTGGACCGGATCGAACTCCTTCTTCCGGTACACGTTGTAAATGCATGACGTGCTTTTCACACAGCGCACGCACCCGAGGCATCTCCCGGTTTCCAACGCGCTGAACTTGGGGACTTGAGAGAATCTCGGTGGCGTGGGCTCCACGTGAATATGGTATTTTTTCGGCATGGCTATTCACCTGCGGCTGCTTCAAGGTTCATGGTTTCCGGGGACGCGTCCTTCTCTTTCATGGGGCTGCGGCCCAGCGGCCGGACCTTTTCGGCCCGTTCCGCCGCCAGGGCCATGAGTTGTTCCTCGTTGAGGCCCTTTTCCCGTACGATCCCTACACGTTCAGCTCCGAACTCGATCTCCTCCAGTATCCGGCGCACGTACTCCACCCTTCGCTCCGCCCGGTTGCTTCCCACCAGGAACCGGCAGGAGCCGTCCGGGCACCCCACGATCTGGATGCCGTCCGCCCCCTTTTCCAGAAGTTTTACCAACTGGCGGCTCTCCACCTTGCTGGAGCAGGGCATGACCACGTTCCGAGCCGTGAATCCCGGCATTCTCCGTATGGAATCTACAGGTTCAGCGTCTATTCCCACGCAGTGCTGGCAGAAGAGGAGCACGATGTCCGGCTCGAAGCCGTTCTCTGCAGCTGGTTCACTCATTGACCGATAACCTCCAGGGTTCTTTCTGTAGTTAGATGCGGATTCATGTATTCCGTCCCATTTTCCCTGAGGAAAAGGCGGGTCGCCCTTTTCGAACCTGCCGGAAAAAATCGGGACGTCTTTCTTTCAAGCGGGGAGCGTCAAGACGATGAAACCGGTCGGGCACCCTGTCGAACGACCTTCACTTCATCCGGGCTAGCACCCTGCTGAGCTGTAACCGTCCGGGACGGCCGGGGTGCTCCTCAGGGTGGTCATGGTCTCTCTTTCCCGTGTCACGTATTCAATAAATATTTATTCAATTATTGTGCCAGGAAAAAGAAGGACGAACAATGAACAAGGAAAAGAGACAAATACCAAATATATATCATCTTTTTAGATTTTTCCAGCTCTCTTTTTCCTGGGTCGCTGAGGGGGAGGCGAAGAAAGTGGCCAGAATACGTCACCCGTGTCATGCAATTGAACAGAAAGAGAACAAAAGAAGCAAAAAAAACCGGCGGGACCTGAAACGGTCCCGCCGGCAAACGTGGTTGAAGTTGCTGAATATTCAGCCCATCTCAATGAGTGAAATCAGCCCCCGATGATTTTCAGGGCCTCATCCCGGTTAGAGTCCATCACAAACGGGATCCCGGTCAAATCATGGGCAGGTAGCGCTCGATTTCGTAGACGTTCACCTGCGTTCGGTAATTGTCCCACTCGATCTTCTTGTTGTCGATAAACTTCTGGAAGATGTGGTCCCCCAGTGTCTGCCGCACCAGTTCGCTCTTCTCGCACTCCACGGTGGCCTCGAAGAGGCTCCCCGGAAGGGACTGGATTCCCCGTTCGGCCCGTTCCGCTTCGTCCATCCGGAAGATGTCCTCCTCCATCGGATCCGGGAGTTCGTATCCCTCCTCGATCCCCTTCAAGCCAGCGGCCAGCATCACGGCAAAGGCGAGGTACGGGTTGCAGGCCGGGTCCGGCGCGCGAAACTCGATGCGTGTTGCCTGCTCCTTGCCGGGCTTGTACATGGGCACCCGGACCATGGTGGAACGGTTCCGGCGGGCCCAGCAGATGTACACCGGGGCCTCGTACCCGGGAACCAGGCGCTTGTAGGAGTTGACCCACTGGTTGGTCACGGCGATGATCTCCCGGGCGTGGCGCAGGATCCCCGCGATGTAGGAACGGGCTTCCCCGGACAGGTGGAACGGGTCGTTGCCGTCGAAGAAAGCGTTCTTTTTTCCCCGGAAGAGGGACTGGTGGGTGTGCATGCCGCTGCCGTTCTCCCCGAACAGGGGTTTGGGCATGAAGGTGGCATACACCCCGGCCTGCCGGGCGATCTCCTTCACAGTGAGCCGGTAGCTCTGTGTCTTGTCCGCCATGCGCAGGGCTTCGTCGTACCGGAGATCGATCTCGTGCTGGCTGGGGGCTACCTCGTGGTGGCTGTACTCCACCTGGATCCCTATCTTCTGCAGGGCGAAGATGGTCTGCCGCCTCAGGTCGTTGGCCTTGTCCAGGGGGGGGACGTCGAAGTACCCGCCGGTGTCCAGGGGGTCCGGATCCATATCGGATCGGAAGTAAAAGTATTCCAGTTCCGGGCCCAGGTACGAGGTGTATCCCTTACTTGCCGCCTTCTCCAGCATCCGTTTCAGTACATATCGGGGGTCCCCCTCGTAATGGGAGCCGTCCGGGTTGAGGATGTCACAGAACATCCTGCCCGTTGGCTGATCATCGGGCCGCCAGGGGAGAAGCTGGAAGCTGGTTGGGTCCGGGATCGCAACCATGTCGCTTTCCTCGATGCGGGCGAACCCCTCGATGGACGACCCGTCGAAACCCATGCCCTCCTGGAACGCCACCGGAAGCTCCTGGGGGGTTACAGAGAAGCTCTTCAACTGCCCCAGGACGTCTGTGAACCAGAACTGAATGAAAGCGACGTCCTTTTCCTTGACGAGTTTGAGCACATCTTCGGCGGTTTTGCAGTTGAACATCTCTCTCTCCCTTTCGTGGGGCTTAAAGGATGGATACAATTCATATGTCAGTGAAGATTTCCCTTGTGAACGGGTGGATTTTTTTCAACCTCAACAACCCGACATCCACCGGTCCGTCTCGTCAGGACATGCCGCCGCCGCCCTGGATCAATACGGCGTGTACGATCTTGCCAAGTTCTTCGATCCGGAAAGGTTTCCGGATCACCCCGGAAAACCCGTAGCGCCAATAATCCGCCATGACAGGATCGTTGGAGTAGCCGCTGGCGACGATCGCCTTCACTTCCGGATCGATCTTCCGGAGAACCTTTATGGTCTCCACCCCTCCCCAGCCTCCCTGGATGGTCAGGTCCAGGATCACGGCCTGAAAAGGTTGATCAGAGTTCACGGCCTGGCTGAACAGCTCCACTGCCTCCGGGCCGTCCCGGGCCACCGTCGTTTCGTACCCCAGGTGATGAAGCATGTGCTCTACGATACTCCGGACGATCTCCTCGTCATCCATGACGAGAATTCTCCCCCGGCCATGGACGTATGTGTCCTCCGGTGTCTCTTGTTTCAGTTCCCCCGCTTCCCGGGCGGGAAGGTAGAGCGTGAACGTGCTCCCCCGGTCCCTGATGGAGTCCGCGGTGATGTGTCCCCCGTGCTTCTTGACGATGGAGTAGGCGGAAGCAAGACCCAGGCCGGTGCCCTTCCGCTTGGTGGTGAAGTAGGGATCAAAGACCCGGGCGAGGTGTTCCGGGGCGATGCCTTCCCCCGGGTCCTGTACCTGGATCCTGACATACTTGCCGGCTTCCAGAGGAATCTGCTTGGAGTAGCTCATGCTGGCGTTTTCCGCCCGGATCTTGATAACGCCCCCTCCGGGCATGGACTGTACCGCGTTGATGATCAGGTTGTTGAACACCTGATGCATCTGCCCCCGGTCCACTGCCACGGGCAGCAGGTCTCCGGGCAGGTTCAGCTCGCACTTCACGTTGGAGCCCCGTACGGCCAGGTTGGCCGCTTCCTCCAGAAGCCGGGCCACGGAGCTGGGTTTTTTTACCGGGGCCCCTCCCCTGGAAAAGGTGAGGAGTTGCTGCGCCAGTCCCTGGGCGATCCCGGAGGCCCGCTCCGCCTCTTCCAGCTTCGGGAACGCCTCGTGCTCCGGTCCCGACAGGATCTTGGCCAGGTTCACGTTGCCCATGATGGCCGTGAGGATGTTGTTGAAGTCATGGGCGATGCCGCCGGCCAGAACGCCCAGGGACTCCAGGTTCTGGGCCCGGAGCAGCTCCTTTTCCATGCGTCTCTTCTCCGTGACGTCCCGGAAGACCAGCACCACCCCCAGGATCTGGCCCTCCTGGGTCCGGATGGGGGCGCCGCTGTCCGAGACCACGCGTTTGGTTCCGTCCCGACCGATGAGGATGATGTCGCTGCCGAGTTCCACCACGCCCTGCCGGGAGACCACCTCCTGGATCAGGTTCTCCTGAGGTTCCCGGGTCTCCTCGTGGATGACCCGGAAGACATCGTGAAGGGGCCGCCCCCGGGCCTCGGCCTGGCTCCACCCGGTGAACTGCTCCGCGATCCGGTTCATGAGCACGATCCGGCCTTCCGCGTCGGTGGAAATAACCCCGTCTCCGATGGAACGCAGGGTGACCGAGAGCTGTTCCTTCTCCGCGGCCAGTGCGTCCACCGCTTTCCTGCGCTCGGTGATGTCGATGGCCATCTCGTAGCGCACCAGCCTGCCGTCGGGCCAGTGGATGGCCCGGTCGATGCACCGGTACCAGCACTGGTTCGCCTGGTTCTGAACTTCCCAGATGTAGGGCCTTCCCGCGTGCTCCCCGAAGATCCGGTCGTTGGTACAGAACGGGCAGGGGGCTTCCTGGTTCTGGAAAGACCGGTAGCACTTCTGCCCCAGCACGTCACCGAACAGGTTCCGCATGGCCTGGTTGAGGTACAGAACCTCGTACGTGTCCGGGTCGGCCACGTAGATCGGCTCGTCGATGCTGTCGAAGATCGACATGAGTTCGTGGTGTTCCCGCCGGAGTTTCCCTTCTCTCCGGACCCTCTCGGTAATGTCCCGTATGGTGGACGCGATTCCGGAAACCGTACCCTCCGAATCTTTCATCCCCGCCACCCGGGCGTGAAACCAGGCCTCCTCTCCCTGGATCGTCAGCGGGTATTCAAAGCGCCGGATCCCTCCGGATGTACGGATTTCATCCAGGGCCTGCTGAAGGGGGTCCGCCACCTCAGGCGGCAGGATGTCCCGGAAATGCCTGCCCAGGAACTGTTCGGGCTTCACGTACAGGCTCGGATAGGAAGCGGGCTGAAAGTACCAGGTGAAACGGCCCTCCAGGTCCAGCACGAAGATCAGGTCGTCCATGGCGTTCAGCACGGAGAGGACCTGGTCCAGGCTCGCGTCCGAGTGGCGAGGGCTTTGGTCCGGTTTCTTACCGGGAGGTTTCTTCATGGGTCGGCTCTGCTCCACATCAGGTTCACACTTTGGCGGCCTCGATGGTTTCGTTGCTACCAAAGGATAATCCACCTCCAGGATTTTTCAAAGGGGAAATCCATCCAAAAAGCCTGAGGTCGCCACCCCTTGAATTCGATTTACTGCCCAGGTGAGGCGTGTTGATCCCTTTGAAATAATCGTTGGTCTGGACCACCCTGCATTCAAGGCGTCGTGTCGCTGCTGAACGACACGAATACGGGGTTCGTGTCTTCGGTCAGGAACACGCCGCACCTGATGAAGCCGGAACAACAGGTCGCACCCTTTCCTATTTCCCTTAGTGTATCCAACCGTTTAGAAGAATTCGGACCCGTTCCGCCCCCCGGCTCGAACCTGTGGCACGCCCCTTGCTCTATCCTCCCACCTGACACCTGATAACCAAACAAATTCATTTCGTATAGCTGAAAATCTTACATAAGACCGGACTCGTGTGGCCTTTGCAGGCGCAAGCTCTTCAACCGGGGGGCAGTTGCATGAATAAGGTTGAATGGAACCCCCGCTGTGGAAGGTGCGAGGTCATTTCCCGCTGCCTCTTCAGCGGCATGCTGATCACGGACAGGGACCGGTTTCTCGAGACCTGCCGTCAGGAGATGTTCGGGAAGGGAGTAAGGATTTCCCTGAACGGGTCGGATGACAAGGGGCTCCACGTCCTCTGTTCGGGCCGGGGAACCCTTACCTTCGTGGTTTCGGACGGGAGAGAGGTTCTTCTGGGATTCGCGGGGCCGGGAAATATACTGCCTGGGGGCATGTATGGACTCCGGAGCGCGTCGGCCCTGTACCTGAAAACCGTCCACGGGCCCGTGCGGACCCTGTCCCTGTCGAGCGTGGATGTCGCGCAGGCGCTGAAAGATCGGTGGCTGGACCCCATCGAATTTCAGAAGGCTCATCTCACCATACAGGAACGGTATGTAGAAGCCCTGGAAACCCTTCACTACCGGAAGGCGGAGCAGCGGCTCGGTTCCGCCCTGCTGCGCTGTGTCGCGTTTTTCACCATGAACGGCCGCGGGAATGAAAGCATCGAACTGCCGATCACCCACCAGCAGCTGGCGGACATGTGCGGCCTCATGCGCAACACCGTTACCCTGATCCTGAAACGGTTTCGGCAAAGGGACCTCGTCCGGGTCGGCCGGGGAAGGATCGTCTGCCGGCCGGACCGTATCCGTCGGGAACTGACGGGATGAGGAATGGCCGGATGCACCACATGATCGTGATACGCGTCTCGGAACCCGTTTTGCGCGGACAATTTTCCGGAGTTTTTACAATTTAACCAAGAAAAAATTGTTTTGTGTTGACGAATCAACAGACACGAACAGGCAAAATTTATTATTCTAAACGAAAAAAAAGGGGGGGAGTCATGAAAAACGGAATCATCATCTGCTTATCAGCTTTCGTCCTGCTACTGGCGGGCGGCCCTGCGGCGGCACAAAACAATCCGCCCGTGTGTGATTGCAACGGGCCTTACACAGGTTTTGTAGGCATCCCCGTTGTCCTGGATGGCAGCGGATCCTTTGACCCTGACGAAGGCTCAGGTGATTCAATTATTTCCTATATGTGGGATCTTGATGGGGACGCATTATACGATGACGCTGTAGGTTCGACCCCTTCCTATATGTTTCCGGGGCCGGTGGGCGCCTCACACCTGGTCAGTCTGCAGGTAACGGACACGTTCGGCGCATCGGGTACATGCATGAGCCTGGTGAATGTCGTCACGTCCCCTCCGAGCGTAGAGGCCGGACCGGACGATTCCGGCAGCGAGGGCTCCACAATCAGTCTTTCCCCGGCCACATTTACGGATCCGGAGCCCGGAGATGCGCATACCTCCACCATCAACTGGGGGGACGGCACCCCGGATGAGGTGGGATTTCTCCAGGATTTCGGAGGATCGGGCACGGTAGCCGGAGACCATGTGTATGCGGATAACGGCGTGTATACGGTCACGGTAACCGTAACGGACAACCACGGGGCCTCCGGTAGTGACACGTTCACCGCAACCATCTCAAACATTGCGCCGATTGTCGACAGCGGTTCGAGCTTCACGGTGGACGAGGGAACTTCCCATGAAATGTCGGCTTCTTTCAACGATCCGGGAACCCTGGACACCCATACCGCCACGATCGATTGGGGGGATACGGAATCCGACCCGGGGGTGGTGACCGAAACCCCGTTCGGACCCCCGGGGTCGGCTTCGGGCATGGACGGTACGGTGGGCGGTTCCCATGCGTGGGCCGACAACGGTTCCTATACCGTTACCGTCCAGGTGCTGGATGACGACGGGGGTTCTGCCTCGGACGCCGTCGTCGCCACGATCAACAACATGGCGCCCGTAGTGGAGGCGGGGCCGGATCAGACCGTGGGCCGTGGCGCCGTCCTCAGCCTGGACCCGGCCACGTTCAGCGACCAGGGATCGGCGGACACCCACACCGCAACCATTGCCTGGGGGGATGGTGACGTTACTCCGGGTACGGTGGATCCGCTCACGCGAACGGTAAGCGGCAGTCACGTTTATACGAACACAGGCGATCACGTGGTCACGGTTTCCGTAACCGACGATGATGCTGCCATGGGGATGGACAGCTTCATGGTGACCGTTACCGGTGAGTGGGTAGTCGACCCGGGCGGTGCGGAAGACTTTACAACGGTTCAGGACTGTATCGATTTCGTGGTGGATGGCGAAACGTGCCGGGTGAATCCCGGTACCTACGTGGAGAATATCGATTTCACCGGAAAGGACATCGTTGTCGAGAGCGTCTCCGGAGCCGATACCACGATTCTGGATGGCGGCGGGGCCGGGACCGTGGTCACGTTCGATAGTGGAGAGAGCGAGGCGGCCGTCCTGGAAGGTTTTACGATCCGCCATGGAGGATCGTCTCTATTCGGCGGAGGAATCCTCTGTGAAAACGCTTCCGCTCCTACAATCCGGGATTGTGTGATCACGGGCAACACGGGCAGTAACTACGGAGGCGGGATCGCCTGCCGGCTCAATGCCTCTCCGACAATCACGAACTGCATCCTCGCGGAAAATACGGCCGCGGCCCATGGCGGCGCGCTCTACATATCCACCGCATCTCCGGTCATGATCCATTGCACCCTGGTGGGGAATTCATCGACCCATGTGGGTGGCGGGGTTTTCTGCGAGGGGGCCTCCTCGTCCGTCACGGTGACGAACTCCATCCTGTGGGAGAACAGCCCGGATGAAGTCTATCAGCTCTCGGGTTCCCTCTCGATCGAGTATTCCAACGTACAGGGAGGATGGACCGGTACGGGCAACATCGACGAAAACCCCTTGTTTGTGGGCGTGGACGATTTTCACCTGTCGGCGGGGTCCCCATGTATCGACAGCGGTACGGGTGCAGGGGTCTCCAGCGATCTGGATGGAGATCCAAGACCGTTTCTTCTTGGGGTGGATATGGGGGCGGATGAGTACGCCGGCCCCTGCTGGGATCTGGACGCGGACGGGTTTTCGGATGAGATCTGTGGTGGGGATGACTGCGATGACGGCGATTTCGACGTGAACCCGGGGGCCTCCGAGGGGCCGTTCGGCGATGCGACATGCGCGGACGGCGTGGACAACGACTGTGACGCCACCATGGACGGCGACGACACGGGTTGCTGGCAGTGCTCCGTCCTTGCGGACTGTGATGATGAAAATGCCTGCACGTTGGACGACTGCGTGGACACCCTTTGTGAAAACACGCTGATTGACTGTGATGATGGGAACGGGTGCACCGACGATTCCTGTGACGCCGTTGACGGCTGTGAAAATCTGTGCAACGCCGTCGATACCGTGGATCCATGTTGTGAAGACCCTGCCTGCGCGGGCGACCCCGTCTGTGAGGAGCCCGAGTGCATCGACAACGACGGGGACGGATACGGAAATCCGGAGCATGCCGCATGTCCCAACCCCGGTCTGGACTGTGATGACTCCGATCCGGATATCCATCCGGGAGCAACAGAGACCCCGGGCGATGGCATGGACTCCAACTGCAACGGCCAGGATGACTGCTTTATCGCCACGGCGGCCTTTGGCAATTCCATGGAAGGCAAGATCGATGT
This sequence comes from uncultured Thermodesulfobacteriota bacterium, assembly GCA_964439795.1. GTDB lineage: Bacteria > Desulfobacterota > DSWW01 > DSWW01 > DSWW01 > CAYTRL01. Next base: position 9,817 of record CAYTRL010000029.1, on the reverse strand, counting down.
CCTGAGAACCTTCCGGGACAACCGGCTCATGAAAACAAAGGCAGGAAAGGCCCTGGTGACGGCCTACTACAAGTACAGCCCGCCCATCGCAAGCTATATCTCGGAGAGGAGCTGGCTGAGGGCCCTGGTTCGCACGTTGCTGCTGCCCGCGATCGGACTGATCTCGCTTGCGGTGTAGCGGAGGATTGACCTCCGAACCGGAATTGACGAGAGATTAAAAAAGAGAAGGGATGGAAGGAATAATTCAGGATAAGAGGATTCAAGAAAAATATTCTCGTTTAGATGTCTTTGCTTTGAATTCCTGCCCGAGGAGCATTCTGGCACTGGTTTTGTTCAGGTTGGCCTTCGAGTTATTTATCCTACATCATGGTTCACCAGTGACCGGGTGCCTTGGGAGTGCTTTTCTCCGGAGCAGGCTCTTATCCAACCGTTGCCTGGGGGTAAGCTTGAGCCGCATCAGGATCCGCCGTACATCGTCGAAGTCGAGCTCCGGATTCTTCTCCACGATGGTATGGGCTTGACGGCAGATCTCGAGCATGCCTGATTCTTCCCGCATGTCCTGCTCCTGAAAGGCGATGGTGATCCTTGGAGATTGCCAGCGATCCGGAAATCCGGCAACGGCGAAGTCAAGGCCGGTTTTCACGTGCCCCGAGAGCAGACCCTCTTCCACATGGAAAGAGTCAGGGCGTGGCAGGCCGTTGTATAACTCCAACCGTTCGTCATCCCGGCGAACGCCGGATCCAAGGGTGGCCGGGCGATGAATGCCAAGCTGCCACATCCTCCTTTCCCCTGGATTCCGGATCAAGTCCGGAATGACGAAAAAGATAGAATCATTGTTGTTCAGGCTGTTCGATAGTCCTCATTTATGTAGGTCGGACCAGCAACGTAATGCCCGTGAACAGGAGGACGATCTGCACGAACTTCCGGAAGGTTTCCGGGTTCACCCGGTGGTGGACCCCCTCGCCGGTCAGGATCCCCAGGGCCACGGCGGGCAGGAGCTGGAGGGCCAGGACCGGGCCTTCCCCCTGCATCCGGCCGGCCCGGGCGAAGAGGACGATCAGGACGGTGTTCAGGATCAGCCAGAGCACGGACAGGGTCCCGCGAAAGGCCGCCTTGTCCGGAAGGATCCGGCTGACATAATAGACGATCAGCGGCCCTCCCGAAGCGAACAGCCCGTGAAAGAACCCTCCCCCAAGCAGCAGGGCGGCCCCCGCCGCGGGTCGCAGGGGGCGGATGCCCGTCCCCTTGCGGAGCCGTAGAAGTTCCAGGCACGAGACCCCCACCACGAAAGCGCCCAGGATCAGCCGGAGTTCTTCCCCGCCCGCTGTCCGGAAGCACCAGACCCCCAGGGGAAAACCCAGGGCGCAGCCGGGGAGGATCCTGGCGGCGAGAAGCTTCAGGCGAAGATGGCGGAAGCTTCTCAGCAGGATCCACGCGCTCTGGATCCAGGCCACCAGGACCAGCGCCACCACCAGGTCCCGGACGGGCACGAAGTGGGCGCCCAGGGACAGGGCGATGACCGTGGCGCCGAAGCCGGTGACCGTCTCCACCAGGTGGGCGGCCGCCAGGATGCAGCTGAGAAGAAGAAGGGTCATGGGGTTCAGATCGGAAAAAGAGCCGACACCCTTCTGAGGGGTGCCGGCTCATCAAAAGGCAAAAGAAACCCGTCCGGGTAACTGGGGTCAGGTCTTCATTTTACATTTTTCGTTTATCCGAACGAGTTGTCCGGCGTGGCAACTACGAGAAAAATGTAAAATGAAGACCTGACCCCCCCATATCCTCTGACGATGGTCAGCCGCGTTTTCTCTTCAGGAAAACAAGCGCCCCACCCACCGCCAGGAACAGAACGGCGTAGTTCCACGGGCCGTTGCCGCCGGCCCCTCCATCACCCAGCGTGGAGGCGGCCATCTCGGCCATGAGCCATCCGGAGGAACCCTGGGCCACATCGAATGAATATACGGCATCCGGCGCCGCGGCCGGGGATGTGTCCGAGGCTCCCAGCACGTCTTCGGCCTCGATGTAGTAGCTCACCGTGGTTCCCAGTGCCTGGGCCGGGATATCGGCATTGTATTCGTCCGGGTTGCCTGTGGCGGTCATCACCACGTCCGTGTACCCGCCGCCGTCGATGGCGTAGCTCAGCAGGGGGTAGCCGGCCGCCAGGGCCTCAAGCGAGATCACCTGCGCCACCACCGGGTAGGGGTTCGCCGTATCGTCGGTGTCCTCGAGCGGGGTGTGGCCGATGGCGATGTCGTCCACCGGCTCGGCCAGGCTCGCCAGGGTGGCCACGATCGATTTCGTGCAGTTGGTGGCAAAATCAAAGGAGTTCAGGCTCTGGCCGATGGTGTCGTTGGCGGTGTGGATGTAGGGGGAGTCCTGGGCCACGTCCTCGAAGAACCAGATGGCCGGGTACCCGTACTTGGTGAACGAGGCGTGATCGCTGGACCCGCCGATCACCCCGGAGCCCACGATGGCGGGAAACCCGGGCACGTACTGCTCCGTGGCCCAGAAGGCCAGCTCCCGGAGGCCCGACGATCCGCTGCCGGCGATGATGTCCACGTCCTGGGTATCCCCCGGGGCCACGTAGCCGATCATGTCCACGTTGAGCATGGCCAGGATGTTGTCGCCCCGGTTGGAGGCGTCCCGGGCGTAGGCGTTGGAGCCGAACAGGCCGAACTCCTCGCTGGCGAAGGTGATGAAGACCATGGTGTTCTCGAACGTGTAGCTGCTAAGGACCCGGGCCGCTTCCAGGACCCCTATGGTGCCCGAGGCGTTGTCGTCTGCGCCGGGTTCAACGGCCCCGAACATGGTGATGGAGTCGTAGTGCCCGCCCAGGACGATGATGTTCTCCGGAAAGACCGAACCCGGGATCACGGCCACCACGTTGTCCGCGTTGGCGTCGAAGTCGTGGAAGCTCACATCCGCGATACCGTAGGATACGAACTCGTCATAGATGTACTGGGCCGCCCACTCCCCTCCGGCCGTGGTAGACTTGCGTGTGTTGTATCCGCCCGCGTCCACCAGGTCCGCCGCCAGAGTCTCCAGTTGGCTGGTGCTCACATCATCCACCATGTCCAGGATTTCCGGATGAACCGACTTGGCCCCCTCGGTCAGGATCCCTGAATCCACGACGGGCTTCATGGGGTCCATGAAAACCTTGGCGATCTCGAACCCGAGGCCCGCGATGAGCCGGGCGCTGTCCGCGTCCGTACGGACCACGGCCAGCCCTTCCTCCAGGTGGAGGACGGCGCTCACCGCGGCGATGCCGGCCAGGGAGGCCCCGCCCCGGGCGTACACCGCGTAGTACTCATTGCCGGCGGCATCGGTGTCCAGGATCTCGTAGGCGAGCCCCAGGCCGTCCAGCCGTTCCAGGTCCGGGCCGGCGCCCAGGGCCAGGGCCGAGGACCCCAGGTCCTTCACCACGTCGATCTCGGCGATGAGCCCGTTCAGGGAGGTCCCCTCCAGGTCCACCTTGAGCAACTGCAGGGTTTCATCGGCCCCCTGTGCGCCGGGGATGACCAGGAAAAGGGCGATGGCCGCCGCGAGGAACATCGTCGACTTTTTCATGATGTACACTCCCTCCTTGTAAAAGATCATTCTGTTATAAAAATATTTTAACAAAGTCCAACTTTCATGATAGAGGATATGGGATTCCCCTGTCAAACCATGGGAAGTCGTAACCATTCAGTGAAGGGGGAATGTGCGAAAACGAAAAAAAACGAGCGGGGAGAGGACTCGGCGCGGATCGTCGGCCGGCCGGAGCCCTGGGTGCCAGGGCCCCGGTCCGGGGACGGTTTTTATTACTGATTGATCAGGATCGGCATGCCCATCATGGGCCAGATGAAGTAAACGAAGATCCCGATCACCACCATGAGGAGGATGCTGGCCGGGATGCCGTACAGGAAGAACTCCCCGGAGGTAAACTGTTTGCTGTTGTACGCGATGGCGTTGGGCGCCGCACCCACCAGGAGCAGGAACGGCATGCCCGCCGCGGTCAGGGAGGCGAACAGGATGACCTCCGGCGCCACGTTGAGATAGGGGGCCAGCACCAGCGCTACCGGCATGGAGATGGCGATGGCCGCCACGTTCATGATGAAGTTGGTCATCATGAGCACGAAGAAGGTGATGGCCATCACGAAGACGAACCAGGGCGCCGTCTTGAACATGACCAGCCACTGCACCGCAAGCCACTTGGCCGCGCCGGTCTGCCAGAGGCAGAAACCGATGCTCATGGCCCCGCCGAAGAGCAGGATGATGTTCCAGGGGATCTCTTCCAGGTCCTCGATGGTGAGGATCTTGAACACGAAGAAGAGCACCGTGGCCGTGAGGATGATGGCGCTCTTGTTCACCGGGTTCAGGAGGGGGATGAAGGAGCGCAGGCTCATGATCGCCACCGCGCTCAGCACGATGGTGAGCCCTAGGATCTCCTGTCTGGACATCGGTCCCAGGCGGGAGTAGAGCCGTTTCGCACGATCCCGGAGTCCGGGGATCGTGGCCCGCTCCGGCTTGAAGAGGATCATGAAAAAGCCCCAGAGCAGGAAGGTCATCAACCAGCCCGGGAGGAACATGTACTTGGTCAACTCGAAGAAGGTGACCTCCCTTCCCACGATGTCCCGGAAGAAGCCGATGGCCACCGCGCCGCGGGCCGCGCCCAGAAGGGTCACGATGCTGCCGGCTCCGGCCACGTAGGCCATGCCCATGAACAGGCCCTTTCCGAACTTGCTGGGCTGGTTCTCGTTCTCTTCGTCGTACAGGGCGTAGATGGCCATCAGCAGCGGGTAGATGGTCGCCGCCACCGCGGTGTGGGCCATGATGTGGCAGAGGGCCGAGGTCAGGACGAACACGCCCAGGTAGATCATGCTCGTGCGCTCCCCCACCAGGGCCAGCATCTTGTAGGCGAGCCGCTTGGTGAGCCCGGTCTTGGTGAAAACCATGCCGATGACAAGAGACCCCAGGATGAACCAGACCGACGGGGCCAGGAAGTCGGTGAAGGCGATCCAGGTTCCCGAGATGACCTCGCCGGTCACTGTGACCTTGTCCGGGCGGATGAGAAAGAGGGCCTGGATCACGCCGATGGTGATGCCGGTCACGCCGATCGGCACCACCTCGAAGACCCACCAGGTGGCCGCCAGCAGGAAGAGGGCCAGGGCCAGCTTCCCCTCACGGTTCAGGGTGAAATGTTCTCCCATGGGGTCCACCGCATCCGGCCACTGGGGAGACAGGTACACGGCCATGAACAGGCCCACCCCCAGGAGGATCAGGAGGACGCGTTTCCAATCCACTTTTCGCGCCGCCCTGGCCAGATAGATTTCATCCGGCATCTCCGGCAGGCCCGCTGGACGGGTTCCCGTGCTCTCTACTTTATCGTCCGTATTCGTCATGGTGCATGTTTCCTTTCTGTTCGCTTCTTCCGGCCCGTCTGTCGTGTCCTGACGGGTTCGTACGATGTATTCCGGTTCAATGAGGGCTGGTCTCCGGACGGTGTGACGCGGAAGGGGAGACGCCGAACAAGCCTTTTCAATCCGGGGTTAGAGCAGGAACCGGGCAACCTCCTGGATCAGGTCCACGGAGCGTACCACGCCCACAACCTTTTTCTCCTTCATCACGGGGAGCAGGCTCAGGTTGTGTTCCACCATCTCGTAGATCACCTTGATCATGTGGTCATCGAAATCCACCGAGGCGACGACCGGTTGCATCACGTCCCCCACCGGGCGCTCAGCCTGTTTTCGGATATCCCCCAGCAGATGTTCGTAAGAGAGTTCCGAGAGGTTGGGGTCCACCTTGTAGCTGAACATCTCCTTCCGGGCGGACAGGCTCTTGTCCGTCAGGAACTCCGGTTCCAGCCCCCGAAGGATGTCCCGCCTTCGTGCCGTGCCCATGAGCTGGTATTTCTCGTCGAACACCAGCACCGCCCGGGGAAGGGATTTCCGGCCTTCGATCTCCAGAACGGAGTTTTCCAGTTCGGCGATGGTCTGCCGCAGGGTGAACCAGTACGGTATGTGCGGGTATTCATCCAGGGGGATCATGAGGTCCCCGGCTCGTTTCACTTCCATCAGCGGTCTCCTTGTCTGTGCGGTTCGGAACGGCTCCAACGGCCCCGAACCAACGGGTTTCGGCTTTCCGGGAAAACGGCAACCGGCGGGTTCAGTCCGGTTGCTCCTCTCCGGTCAGGGATGCAATGGTTTCAGCGGGCAGTCCGGAGCGCTCGGCCAGGGCCGCCGGGTCGCCTTCGCACCGCTCGGCCAGGCGGTGGACGTACTCCCGTTCAAACGCCTTGCTCGCCTTCTCAAACGGTTCCAGGCAGAAGATCTCCTCCATGGCCGCAGCCTCCCGCTTCATCTTCTGCCAGCGCATGGCGCGTTTGATGGTGTACAGGATCTGCTCTTTCTTGAACGGCTTGGTGATGTAGTCGAACACGCCCAGGGACAGGGCCTCGATGGCCGTTTCCAGGGACCCGAAGGCCGTGATCATGATCATTTCCTCGAAACGGTTTTTTTCCTTCACGTGGCGCAGGATGTCCAGGCCGTCCATCCCCGGCATCTTCAGGTCCGACAGGATCAGGTCGTAGTTGTTTTCCGCCAGGAGGTCGGGCACCTCCAGGGAGTTGCTCGTGGTGTGGATCCGGTACGGCGTCTTCTCGGAGATGATCCGTTCCAGGAGTTTCAGCATGTGCGGTTCATCGTCCACGGCCAGGATGCTCTGAATCATGGATTGTCTCCCTTGTCTCCGGACTCCGGTTCCCTGTACAGGGGCATGGAAACCACGAAGGTTGTGCCGGTGGGTCTTTCCGGATAATCCTCCGCGGAAATGCTGGAGAAGTTGATCTTGCCCCCGTACTTGCTCAAGATCCCGTAGCAGAGGGAAAGTCCCAGCCCGGTTCCCTCTCCCACCTTCTTGGTGGTGAAAAACGGGTCGAAGATCTGGGGCTTGATCCGCTTCGGGATGCCCACCCCGGTATCGGTGACGCTCACGTGCACCCACTGGCTGTCCGCCCGGGCCGTGAGGGTCAGCTTCTGTTCGCCGGTCTCCTTGTCGGCCATGGCGGCCACGGCGTTGTTGATCAGGTTGAAGATCACCTGCTGGAACTCCCGGGCATCGCCCCGGACGCGCGGCAGGGTCTCCGGGATCTCGGCCGAGAACTGGACCTTCTTGGTCATCAGGGTGTTGTTCACGATCTGCAGGACGGTCTCGATGCTGCTTTTCGCATCCACCGTGTCTTCCAGGCCCTCGGTGATCCGGGCGAACCCGAGCAGGTTTTCCACCACCTTCTTGGCCAGGTTGGCGTTGGTCTCCACCATTTTCAGGTCTTCGTACTCGGAGGAGTCCTCGTCGAACCGTTCCAGCAGGAGATCGGTGAACCCCAGGATGACCGCCAGGGGGTTGTTGATCTCGTGGGCCACCCCGGAGGCCAGGATCCCGATGGAGGCCAGCTTTTCCGCATTGTAGATCCGCTGGTCCATCTCCGTCTTTTCCGTCATGTCACGGCTGATCCCCAGCACGTAGTGTACGGCCCCATAGTCGTCCCGTATGGGAATGAGCTTGGTGGACAGCCGTACCTGCCGTCCCTTGGGCTGGATCGTGTGCTCGTAGGAGATGCTTTTCTGCTTGGCCAGTACCTCGTCGATCTTCTTTCGCATGAACCCGGCGTCGCTGGGGTGCATCAACTCGTCCAGCTTTTTCCCCTTCCAGAACGAATCCATGGTCACATCCTCGTCCAGCGGGATCTTCCCCCCCTCGGCCGCGGTGTACAGGAGGTCCGAGAACAGGTCCACGGTCTGCTTGTTGAAGATGACGATGCTCATGTCCAGGTCGAAGATGTAGATCAGGTCGGTGGCCTGCTCCACCATCCGCTTGTAGATCCGCTCCTTTTCGTGCAGGTCGGCCTCGGTCGCCTTCACCCGCCTTTTCAGCGCCTGGGACATCCGGTTCTGGTAGACGGCCATGAGGAGCCCGAACAGGAACATGCCCACGATCAGCGCCACCTCGGCCTCGAAGTGCCGGACGTACACATTCCGGACCGCTTCGGCCACCTCGCTGTCCGGGGCGGCCACCGCCACGGACCAGGCGTGCTCCGGCGCCAGGATCGAGCTCTTCACGGGGGTAAAGGCGATCAGCTTGGTGATGTCGCCCTCCCGGCCCCGGTGCCACCCGCTGATGTACGAACCGGTGCCCTCTTCCCCGTTGAGCATGCGATTCTTCATGATCTGGTTGATCTGCTTGAAGCTGATCTTGGGCTTCCGCTCCTTGCGGGCGGTGAAGGCGTTCTTCCCCACCATGTCCTCTTCCGGGTGGTGGATGAAGACCCCTTCCTCGCTGATGGTCCACACGTACCCGGTCTTTCCCGAGCGGATGTGGCCCGTGATGCTGCCCACCAGGCGGGACAGGTTCAACCAGGCATAGAGGGTGCCGCCCGGCAGCGCGCGCGGGTCCATCTTGAAGCAGAGGAGGCTGATGATCTCCGTGATTCCCGGGCGGGGCTCCAGGATGCGCATGGGCCCCAGGGCCATGGTGCCGCTGTCGGCCTGCCGGCACTCACGCAGGAAACCGCGGGACAGGGGTGGATTCTCCTTCCCCGATCGGTGGCGGGCGACAATCCGCCCCTGTGCGTCCGCGATCCCGATCTCCATCAGCCCCCGGGAGCGTCTCCGTTCCAGCACGGCGTTGAGCGTACCCTTCCATTCCTCCCGGGGGATCTTGGCCAGCAGGCGGGTCAGGCTCTCCAGGTTCACCTCGATGTCGTGCAGGTTGGTGTCGATCTGCTGGGCGGCCTGCCGGGCGAGGATGAGCTGCTGCTGGTTGAAGTCGGTGTTGATCTGCTCCCGCATGACGCCGGCGTTTTCATAGACGAGGATAAAGGCCGTGCCGATGATCAGAAAGAAGAGCACGGAGCTGAACAACACGATGTACTTGAAGTTCAGGAAGGTTTCCTTGATTTTCCGAATCCGCGCGCGCATTCCCTGCCTCGCCCGTCAAGACGGTTTTCTACGGTGTGTCTTCCGCGTCGAGCCCCAGCTGCTTCAGGTAGTCCTTGATGTACCACGTCGTGATGGAGTCGTTGGATAGCGCCATGTCCAGCTGTTTGGTCATCATGGTAATCCGGCCCAACAGGGTCAGGTTGGTCTGGATGGTCGTGGGGTTCTGGTAGGCTGCTTTTGCGTCGATGAAATCCCCCTTGCCGTAGAACTGGAACCCCATCCGGGCCAGGATCTCCCGGAACAGGCGGATGCGCCGGGTCCGCCGTTCGATGGAAGCTCCGCCCCCCTTGCACTGGAACCGGATGTAGTTGTTGCCCGCTATCTGGGTGCACATGCTCTCCACGGTGGTGAAATGGTACCCCATGCGAAGGCTCAGGATCATGTACTCCTTGCTCAGAACAGCGAAGCTGGACTCGGAGAACTCCCCCCGGGTGCTGGTGGAGAGGTTGGTGGCCATGACGGACATGAACCCCTTCAGATCTCCGCCGGGGGCCCGGGAGGGCCAGCCGAACTGGCGGATCCCCTCCCAGAAGGCCTTCATGGGAACGGAGGCGATCTGGTCCGCCTCCACCCAGCGCCGGGCCTTCTTCCCGGAGCCGGGTTCCTGGTCGATGTAGATGATATGGACCTGCAGGGGGATCTCGCTCTTCAGCCGCAGCCCGACCCGCTCTTTGCCCTGGACGTTCTTGCCCAGGGAGAACATCTCCTCCATGGCCTTCTGGTGAACGAACCGGGTGATGTCGTGGAAGGTGCGGCAGTTCTCCGGCTTGAAATCAGGCTCGTCCGGATGGACCAGGTTCAGGGGGGAGATGTTCTGCAGCACCTCCTTCAACAGGGTGTAGATC